>DAOUHG010000208.1:0-2884 GCA_034428835.1 Dehalococcoidia bacterium | reverse complement strand
GCCTCAGGATAGTCATAGCCTAGGTTCGAAAGAACTCTTCCATATGTCATGTCGGGTATGATATCCAAGAATACATCCGGATCGGAGACATTTCCTCCGTAGAAGAAAGACCATACGTCTGTCATTGATCGCTCACTGATAAACTGCGGCCTGCGCACCTGATAAGCGCTATTGTCGATGTTTACGTCGAGGCCAATCGCCTCCCAGAACGGAACAATGGCTTCGTCTATTTCGATCTTCGTTTGGCCCCCAGGACCCGGGGCGGTCCAGAATGTCAATTCGAACCCATCGGGGAATCCACCCTCTGTTAGGAGCTGTCGGGCCATTTCAACGTCATACGTGTGACCCCAGTCCGGGTTCCAATGAGCACTGCACGTGTCAAGCCCGTACAGGAAACCAACGCAGCCCTGCCCGCCCAGTATCACTTCATTCAGAGCCTCACGGTCGATAGCGTATGACATCGCTGTACGAATCTTAACAGCCCTTTCGAGATCTCCTGGCACGTCGGGGTCACCAACCCACGGGTTTTCCACAGCTGGCTTGTTATTGCCTTCTCGCCGCGTTTGCCAGTTCCCCCCAAATTGGACCACAGATCCCGATTTGCTTGATACTTTCCCGATGACGGTTCTCGCACCGGGCGTGTCAAGAACCTGATCGAGAAGCGGCAATCCGACCAATGTTATGTCTGTCTGATTCGAATTGAACATGGCGATACGAGTCGCCTGCTCCGGAACCTCTATTACACGAACGAGCTCGAATCCCGGATTCCTTCTCCAGTGATTCCTAACACCCTCCAAGAAGATCTGGTCGTTGGACACATGCTCAACCAGCTTGTACGGTCCGGTGCCAATTGTCTTTCGGTTGACAGCTTCTTCGCCATTGTCTTCAAAGTATTGCCTGCTCATGATTGGTGCGCCGCTACCCACATGTCTGGGAAGAAATGGCCATCGTATCGAAGGCCCTTCTTTCCAGTCCCAACGGAGGGTGCTCTCATCCAACACTCTCATGTTCTGGAAGTCGGCCCCCCAGTATTGCGCATGAGGAACAAGGGTGCCTTCTCTATTGTTTTCGACATAGGTCCAGTGAACGTCGTCGGCTGTAACGTTGCCGTAATCAGCGCTATGCCAGGGGATCCTGGGGTTGAGGTTCCAAGTCACACCGCTTTCGTCGAACTCCCATGAGTCGGCGATCATCGAAGAGAACCCAACGCCGTCATAGTCCATCAGGGTCTCACCTATGCCTAGGAATATAGTTGAAGTATAGAATGGGAAGGTTGCCGCAGGCCTATGATATAAGGCCGGCCCCACCTGCTGTACAGCGACTCTCAGATGGCTTCCCGTAACAGGAAGCTTCACATCGGTGGGAGTGGGAGTGACAATAACCTGTTCCCTTCTGACCACCTCTACCGGAACCTCCTTAGTGACGATTTTCTCCACCACCACGGTTTGACCAGGTACCTCTACCTCTCTCACCACCTCCTTCTCCACCACCACGGTTTTACCCGGGACCTCTACCTGTTTCACCACCTCCTTCTCCACCACCACAGTTTTACCCGGGACCTCTACCTGTTTCACCACCTCTTTGGTGACAATTTTCTCAACCGGCACCTCTTTGACTACCTCTCTGGTGCAGGCTGCGACGAGAGTCAGGAGCATGATCGCCCCTGCTATGATTGCGATCCTCCGGAGTCCAATAACTTTACTCATTTGTTGCCCCCTCACCGAAACTCAAGAAGATCCACAGCGGTAAATGACATACCCACCCACAAAGAGAGGCTAGTGCACCAACCGAACCATATGTTCATTGCCTAGCCATGTCAAGGAACGGCGTCGACCTGAGCCTGTATCAGTTTAGTCGGAGGCCACCAGTCATGGACTTATCCTAGAAGGAGTACAAAGACTTCAGGAGCGGTCCAGACTGATGGCAGAACCAGGCGTAACGCAGTGGAACAGTGAAAACCATGCCGTGGAAGGCGCCGATTGGGAAGAGCAGAGTTATCTGGAAGGATGCCCGCATGCTCGTGAGCAGGCAAGACGCAGGCTCGATACCGGCCGATGCCGTCGCTATCCACGGCATCACGAACGCAGATGTGACGAACGTTCCAACCTCCGATGGGCTTCCGCCGGAGTATTCCCTGAGTTGCTTGTCAGGGTTGAAGTGCCGACCGCCGTCTATAATGCAGATTGCGACCTGCGTCTGATGGACCAGAGTTCCGAAGAGGGCGGCGCGAGGAGTGACGGGGAGAACGCCCACTGCATCATGGAACTCTATGCAGTATCCGCCTAACTGGCTAGGGGCCAGCAAATCCCTCGTGCACACGGTGAGGGCTACCTTCTCCGTGTTGTCGGCTTCCAGCAGACGCTGGTAGAATTCACGCAGCGCATTGTTACGACGACTCGCCACCACCGCTCCCATGTACAATGCAGAGCGCACTGTGACTCTACCACCCCATACAATGCGCTACCTCTGTGCGGCCCGCTGTCTCTTCTGAAGGGTGCCACACCGACCAGGGCGGCGTGCCCAGCACCGGCGGCAGGTATGCAAGTAGTGTCAGCGACACCTGTGGTACCACTCCGGGTACACTGCGCAGGAGGTCGTCCTTCTCCCGCCATACCGGACTGCGATGTATCCTCTGGCACAGACCGGTGCCCTTAGCTAAGGGCATCATCTGTCTCGCCCAGGCGGTGTGTGTTGCCCAACCGGAGCCGACCCGTCAGCCGCAGCCGATGAGGTTTTGCACTTCTCTCCGGGCCCTGGAGTCAGACCAGGAGGCCTTCGGCCCCCTGCCTGTTACTGATCTTCCTCGTCGCCCAGCGGCCCCAGGGCGTTCAGTTCACGGCGCAACTCCGCGACGTCCTGAAGTACGTGGTCCTGTATGCGCTCC
>DAOUHG010000207.1:0-1519 GCA_034428835.1 Dehalococcoidia bacterium | reverse complement strand
GGTTCGGAATCCTCACGTTGCCACGCTGCACAGGCAGGTGAGGCTCAATCAGTTCGTATTGACCTTGTGTGAGTTCCATGTACCCATACTACCATCCTCAACTCAATTAGTGTGAACAGGCCCTAGTTGCCTTTGCTGCTGGACTGGCAGTTGGGTGAAGACATCACCCTGGTCCGGCGGCATCAGTCGCAATAGTCTGACTGCGGCTTCGGTCTGAAGCCCATCGGTGAGTAGGGCAGCTACGATCGGGGCTGCTTCTTTGGCGTCGAAGGGGGTGCGGGGAGTTCTGTCGTTGGTCATGTCTTGATCGTAGCTTGACAGGCGTGATCTGGCGAGGGGGGTCAAGCCACCTATTCAGGAACAAGCTGTCCTACGGATCAGCGGTGGGAGCTGGTAGCGCATACGGGACTCGAACCCGTGTCTCCACCTTGAAAGGGTGGTATCCTAGACCCCTAGACGAATGCGCCTCTGCGAGCGGGTGCGGCCCAATGCGATGATCTGCGATACTATCGAGACGAACTGCGGACAGGTCCTCCAAATGGTAGTCTTCACTCAGAGTCCTGCAAGCAGCGGTCAGTTAGCGCCAAACTCACGCACCACAGCCTCGGGGAATTGTAGCATACAGAGCGAAAGCCCTTCCCCTCGGAAGTGACGCTGGACAGGGCAATCTCGTTCTCCATAGGACTTACGCAGTTGGGAGCAATTTCGTAGCTGGGCGAACCTGCCCTACGTATAGGTGTTCACGTTCAACTGCGTAACTCCTACTCCAATAAGTTCGTTCGTGGTGAGCCTGTCGAACCATGAACGGCCCTTCGACAAGCTCAGGGCGAACGGGTTAGAGATTACTCTGCGACTTTCCGTTGGGAGAATGCGATTGCCCTGTGACGCCGGACTGTTCTGTTCGGCACCATGACTCAGCCGATCTCAGGCAGGCGCTCTACGCCGCGGACGGCCGACTCGTGTACTCCAGGTGATCCACATGGTGGTTCTCGTTGCAATTGGCCACGGACTGTTCCACCTAGAACATAACGTGGTCGGTGCCGTACTCGCGGCGCGTAATGTCCTAGAGAGAGAAGTGCAAAGTCAGGGGGTGGCCACGCGTCGCCCTTACGAACCGGATGTTGCGTATGGACTCAAGGACGGGCCCGGACGGTCAGATGGTCGAAGTGATGGCGTTCAGTGACTGCTCCATCTGTATGGTGATATGGTCGATACCAAAGTCCTGCTCGGGGACATCGTGAAAGCGACGATACGCTTCAAAGAAAATCCAAGCGGCAATCAGCCACAGGCTCAGCGCGTTGAACAAGCGCGGCCAGCACCTCGGTGCGATAATAGCCGAAAGTGCGCTTGATGGAGGCTGGACGGTTGGCAATCCACATGGCGAAAATGGCTAGGTAGTGTTGACATTTGATTATGAGGCAGTTCAACAACCCAGTTTCGTCATTCTGGCGTAGGCTGGAACCCAGAATGGAGGCGATGTCTGCTTCCAAAGGCGCCTGGATTCCCGCTTTCGCGGGAA
>DAOUHG010000206.1:0-8460 GCA_034428835.1 Dehalococcoidia bacterium | reverse complement strand
TTCCCGCGAAAGCGGGAATCCAGGCGCCTTTGGAAGCAGACATCGCCTCCATTCTGGGTTCCAGCCTACGCCAGAATGACGAAACTGGGTTGTTGAACTGCCTCATAATCAAATGTCAACACTACCTAGGCACTTCCCTTTCGTCATACCGGCGAAGGCCGGTATCCAGGAGTGGCGGGGCTTCTCATCCTGCGGGTACTACTTATTTGGGACAGGTTCATCCGGTCACATTGGCTTAACGTGAATGCGTGTCGTTGCTATAGGATGTACAGATAGGAGAATCCAATATGACAGATATAGGAGTCATTCTGCGCTCCCTCCACGCCAATGTGACTGAGCTTGAGGAAACCAACCTGCACAGAAAGATCTGCAAGTCAGTCCCGTTGTTTGTCGGTCAGACGCTCGGACTTGAACGGATCCAAGTGGTACATGAACCATCGATGCGGCAATATCCCCCCAGCCCGTTTATGGACGAGGTCTACAGCGCCGCGGACGATGGACGGATCAGCAACGAAGAAGCAGACCGTCTGAGCCTGACTGACCTCGTGATCACAGCTCGTCGGAAGGACGATCGCTCACCCGTGTGGATAGCTGTCGAGGCTTCGGGAACTATTGCACAGGATGACGTCTCCAAAGTCTCCTCCTCCGTGGCGGCCCTGAGGTCCGTGTATGACTCCGACGCCGTTGGAGTAGTCGTTGGCTATCAGATCCGACCGGAGGACATGCAGCACGCAGGGGCTGCCGGTATCTACGTAAAGATCGAAGAACTTACAGACCAGCCGCAGCGTCGATAGCCTCCACTCTGCATCGCTCCTTGTTAGAACAAATGCACCGGAACTCTTTTCAGCATCTTTCCCGGTACTGTATCATGCGGTCAATTTGACAACTGAGGTTGGACGCATGACGCAACAGTACGATCTTCCGGGCCGCGTGGCTGATATTGGCGCCCGCATCAAGGAAGCTAGGATCGCCATCGACTTGAGCCAGGAAGATTTCGCTCTCAGGATGGGCCGCACAGGACGCCACTGGGCCTGGAAGGTCGAGGCCGGACAGATCGGCCTCTCCGCAGGTGAGATACCCAGGGCCGCCGAGATGCTTGGCCGCTCCGTGCAATGGCTGATAGAAGGCAAGGAAGAGGTGTTCGAGGTCGAGGATCCCGACGTTCGCCTGTTTCTCCGCCAGCACGAGTGGTCGGACTTCACCGACGAGGAGCAGGAGATGGTCCGGCAGTGCATGAGGATGGCGACCGCGTACAAGGCTGCTCGGGAGCAGACCGGCGTATGATCGGAAGGGAGAGGGCCGCCGACGTCATCGGCGTCCACGGCACGAACGACCCCGGCGACATCGTCCGGGCTCAGGGACTCTCCATTGCGCGTCTCGACTTCGGCGGAGCGAGGTTCCGGGCCGAACCCCTAGCCGCTGAGCACTCCCTCACACCATGCCGCGACCGACAGCAGCCTCTTCTCCTCCCAGTGCGGCGTGCCAAGCTGCACCCCCAGCGGCATCGAAACGCTGTCGAACCCCGACGGCAGCGAGATCGTCGGAAAGCCGCCGAACGTGAACGGCGACTGGAACATCGGGTCGCCGGTGGTGCTGAGGTCGCGCGGCGCGGCAGTCGGTGTACTGGGAGTCATCACCACGTCGAAGGGCCGCATTGCCTCACCCATCTCTCGGCTGAACGTCGCCTGGACCTCCTTGGCCCTCAGGTAGTCCACCGCGCTCGCCTTCAGCCCGTTCTCGATCACGCCCCGGACGTTGGGCGAGTAGTCGTCCGCGCGGCCGTCGAACCACTCCCGGTGCGCGTCCGCGGCCTCGGTCGTCATGAGTATCCGGTGCGCCCGCAGCAGCTCGGCGAAGTCAGTCGGCAGCTCGGCGTCCTCGACGATCGCTCCCGCGTCAGCGAACCGTTGGGCGATGGAGTCCGCGTGGTCGCGCGTCTCCTGGCTTGCTTTCTCCCAGAAGTGCTTTCTGACCAGCCCGATGCGCGGCGCGGCCTGCGGAGTCAACGACGCTGCGTAGGGGCGGGTTTCAAACCCGGCCCGTACAGGAGCCTGCCTGTCCGCCGAACCGGGGTCGTTGGAGTCGTATCCCGACATGGCGTCGAGCAGCAGCGCAGTGTCCTCGACTGTGCGGGCGTAGTGGCCCATCGTGTCCAGCGAGGCCGATACCGGCACCACTCCGTACCTGCTGATCCTGCCAAACGTGGGCTTGAGACCGACGACGCCATTGAACGCCGCCGGACGCAGCACCGACCCTCCGGTCTGCGAGCCGAGCGCCGCAGGAAACATCTTCGCGATGACTCCAACGGCGGACCCCGAGCTCGACCCGCCCGGAGTGTGCTCGTGGTTCCACGGATTGCGCGTAGGTGGCGGATCGCCGCAGGCGAACTCGGTCGTGACTGTCTTGCCCATGATGATCGCCCCGGCCTGTCGCAGCTTGGCTACGGCGGTGGAGTCGTAGTCGGGCACGAAGTCGGCCAGTATCGCCGAGCACGCGGTCGTCTTCACGCCCCTGGTGTAGTAGATGTCCTTAACTCCAACGGGCACGCCATGCAGAGGCCCGCGAGGGCCCTCAGCGGCAAGCTCCCAGTCACGCAGACGAGCCGCGTCGATCGCTGCGTCCTCGTCCAGCGTCACCCAGACGCGAAGCTCCGGTTCGAGTTCCCCGCACCGGGCCAGCAGCGCAGACATCAGCTCCTCAGCCGATACCTCCCGTTCACGGATAGCCCGAGCCGCGCCAACTACGGTCAGATCGTGCAGGTCAGTCATGGTCGGGCCTCCTGTGGGTGCGGTTGGGAGTCAGCGGACGTTACGCGTCAATCCTACACCAGTTCTGCCGCGTTCACTTCCTTCCCGTGTGAGACGCTTTCTCCTGCCCACTCCCTGTTCGCCTATAATTGCATGACGTTTCGGCCTCGTTGGGGAACGCCCCGGTACGAGGCGATGCAATACAACTCTGTGGGACGGTGAATCATGTCGACTGTCGAATACGAAATCAGGGACAGGGTCGGGTACGTAACCCTCAACCGGGCGGACAAGCTCAACGCGATCGACGTTGAGATGCGCAACGAGATCTGGCGCGTCATGCACGACGTCAACGACAACCCGGACGTCTGGATGGCGGTCATAACCGGCAAGGGACGGGCCTTCTCGGTCGGCCACGACCTCGTCTCGATGTCCGGCCGGGGCGACGACCTGTATGAAGACGGGATCTCGACAGAAGACCTGTATGTCTACCAGACGCAGATATACAAGCCGATCATCGCGTCCATCAACGGCTTCTGTCTCGCCCAGGGCGGCGGAATCGCGCTGGCGTCGGACATCAGGATCGCGTCTGACCAGGCGCAGTTCGGATGGCCGCAGGCCCGACGTGGCATCGGCTCTGTCAGCGGCCCGTGCATGTTGGCGCACCGCGTACCGCTCAACTTCGCGTTCGAGTTCCTGTTCACCGGCAACATGATCTCCGCCGACCGCGCTCTGGAGCTGGGCCTGGTCAACAAGGTCGTGCCCCACGACCAGCTCGAATCGGCCACCCAGGAGTACGTCGACACGCTCATGGCAAACGCGCCGCTGGCCATGCGCGCCATCAAGGAGGTCACGGTGCGCGGGCTGAACATGCGCCTCGAAGACCGCGTCCGGCTGGCCGGGATCGTAAACCGGCGCCTACAGCGCACCGAGGACGCCCAGGAGGGCATTCGAGCCTTCGCCGAGAAGCGCACCCCGTCATTCGTCGGCCGGTAGCGTCAAAGGCTCCACACACCTGCACTGTAGAATCTCAGAAGTCCGGGGTGAGCCTATGAGGGGGCTGGACGTCTCGAGGCCAGGAAGATCGCCGGATACAGACGGCGGACGGGTCGGCTTCCGGCGCATAACAAGACCTCTGATGGTCAGTATCATCATCGGCGCATCCAGCATTGACCATCCTTGTGAGATGGCAACAGAGCATATCTTGCAGTGCGCCATAGGGAGTGTGCGCGATGGGACACCTCTGTCTCGTGGAAGTTACTCTCCGAGGGCACTAGGCTATCAGGCGCTTAAGGGAATTACATATCCGAGACGATGGTCAAGTCGATGCTGATGGCGCGATATTTCAACCGCTTCAAATCTCTGGAGGCAGCTCTCCCGTGGCTCTTGATTCTAATGGGGGCAGGCTATGTCGCCTATTACTGGTCCAATCCAGTGGGGCTGTATCCGGACAGCAATGGCTATCTGACATTCAGCGAGCACCGAACTGCGGGCTACCCAATCTTTATTGGGCTGACCACGACCCTCTTCGGCACAGTGGATGCGGTGCCGAAAGTGCAATTGGTAATAGCGGCAGCGGCGTTTGCTTTTCTGGGCTGGAGCCTCAGTCGTGCCTTCCGGTCGTCATTCGTTGCGCTGGCGCCGGTTTTTCTACTGATGTTGTATCCTCAGATTGCCGACGTGCACGGTTACATTTTGACGGAGTCTCTCTTCATCTCGTTGCTGTGCATATTCACGGGTAGTTTGGCGCTGATGGTATGGCGGCCCACATGGTCCTCGGCTGCTGTCGTAGCACTAGCCTGCGGTTTGGCTATAACAGTTCGCCCGGCGGGGATGAGTCTGCTGATAGTCTGGCCGTTCCTGTTCTGGCTGATTTGGAGACGTTGCGCAACGCGTTGGATGGCGCTGGTGACGGCGGTGATCGTGCCAGTTGCTGTCTGTCTGATAGTTGAGAGTGTGTTGTGGCATGCACACCACGATTCCGAATCTCGTCCCAATCTTGCTGACCGGCACCTATTTGCCAAGGCGCTGATGATTAAACCTGAGTCTCGAGTGTCTGACCCTGAGTTGGCTCGTGTCGTGGCCGAAGGGCGAAGAGTGATGGCGCCAGGGCGGGAGTTGATCGCTAATGCTCCCAGCCACTATGCGCGAACGAGGTTGCTCGTAGATTTCGAGGTTGCCGCTCAGCACGCAACTTACCGACGTGTGTTTGCTCCTGAGGTAAGAGCAATAGCCCAGCAGCGAGGGGTCGGAGAGTACGATGTTCTCGCACAAATGAGTCGTTCTGCAATGCTGAACGCTCCAGTGGGTTGGATTAGAAATGCCCTCTCCCACTATTGGGGACTCTGGTTTCCTTATTGGGCATACGTAAGCCCCGATATCTTAGAGGAGTACCAAGCGTACATTGAGAATGCAAAGCCCAATACTCTTTTTGCTGACAGGCCAATTTTCCGTCATAAAGAACCACCCAGTCCCGTGATTCGAGTCCTTCTCCGTCTGACGATGGCCGCGGGACTGATTGTTTCGACGCTGTCAGTGGGACTAGTGGTCTGGCGGCGGCTGACCTCACCCTCCCGCTCGCCGGACAGTCGGTTGGTCGTTGCTGCCGTGTCAGGGCTGGCAATTCACGCGCACTTTCTGATGGTTGGGCTGCTTGGCGTGGTCGCGACACGCTATGCTGGAGCTATGGCTCCGCTGCTGGCGATATGCGGAGCACTGTTGGCCAGTTGGGTGATTGAGCAAGCCCGTAATATCGAGTGGGGACGCCCCTCGGTATGGGCTTTGTTACGCAGGCGAATAGCCCAATGATCTACTGTTGCCTCAGGCTAGCTGTACTTTTACCGTGTCACAACGAAGAAGCCGCGATAGCTGGTGTGGTCGAGTCCTTTCAGCAGGCCCTGCCAGAGGCGCAGGTGTACGTGTACGACAACGCCTCTACCGACGCCACTTCCGAGCAGGCTTCTTCAGCAGGCGCAGTCGTGAGAACAGAGCCTCTGCCCGGCAAGGGCAACGTGGTGCGCCGAATGTTCGCCGACATCGAAGCGGATATATACATCCTTGCCGACGGCGACGGGACCTATGAGGCTGCTGCCGCACCGACTATGGTGGACAAGCTAGTTGCTGACAACTTGGACATGGTGGTTGGAGTGCGGGTCGAGGCTAAGGGACAAAACGCCTATCGTACCGGACATAGAATGGGCAACGCCTTACTCAACCGGTTAATCAACGCGCAGTTTGGGGGAGTTTTCACAGACATTAGCTCAGGCTATCGAGTTATGTCGCGGCGGTTGGTCAAGTCCTTTCCTGCCCTGTCACACAATTCGAGATCGAACCGGTACTAGTAGCGCATTGTGCGCACCTGCAGGTGCCGTGCGCCGAGGTTCCCACGGTCTATGTTGAGCGACCGTCCGGCAGCGAAAGCAAACTGCGCACATTTCGAGATGGCAGGCGCGCTCTACTAACCATTGGACTGCTTGTGAAAGAAGTGCATCCATTCCGTTTCTTCTCCATTGCCGGCGCTACGCTCGCGCTGGCCGCACTCGTCTTAGCTGCGCCAATTGCGGTCACCTATTGGCAGACAGGCTTGGTGCCACGTCTCCCCACGGCAGTATTGTGTGCCAGCTTGGGGCTGGCGGCGTTTGGCAGCTTCCTGATCGGGATTGTTCTGGACAGCGTGAGCAGAGGGCGCCGGGAGATGAAACGGATGGCTTATCTGCATTATCCGTCTGTACTGGAAGTGTGCCGAGCCCGGAATGGGCCGGCGCATACAAACTCGGTTGACGACCTGCAGGTTATTTGACAATACACCCTGCCTGTTTCCCAGGTCATTCAGTTCACCGACGATGTGTTACGCTGGCCTCCTACTAGGACTCAGATAAGACATGGACCAACTCGACAGAGCAGAGAAAGAACTCCTGAGATCCTACGATCTGGGTGAATGGAAGCCGGTCGTGGACCTTGAGGCTGAGATAGAGCGGTATCGTGAGTACGCCCGCGTCACCCTCGGGCAAGATCGGAGTGTCATTGGGCATAAGCGGGGCATAAGCGATTCGAGGAGCGAAGACCTTCATGACTAGTCAGACAAACGAGTTCTACAACCGGCTGGGCGTTAAGCGCATCATCAACGCGGCGAGCTGGATCACCGTGTACGGCGGCAGCATCATGCCGCCTGCCGTTGTCGAGGCGATGAACGAGGCTTCTCGGTGGTTCATCGACCTGCATGAGCTGAACCAGAAGGCCGGTGAGGTCATCGCGCGGATGACAGGCGCCGAGGCGGGACTGGTCACGGCCGGGTCGGCAGCCGGGATGGTGCTCGAATCGGCAGCGTGCATAGCGGGCACCGACCCCGCGAAGATCTGGCAACTCCCCGACACGGCCGGCATGAAGGACGAGATCGTCATTCACCGTGCGCACCGCGTCAACTACGATCACAGCTTCCGCGTCACCGGCGGGAAGCTGGTCGAGATCGGCAACACCGGCACGACCCACGAGTGGGAGCTGGAGTCCGCAATCAACGAGAACACCGCCGCTGTCGCCTACGTGTTCGGCCCCAGACGCGGCGGAGCCTTGCCGCTGCCCAAGGTGGTCGAGATAGCCCATGAACGCGATGTCCCGGTCATAGTGGACGCCGCTGCCATGCTGCCGCCGCCGGAAAACCTGAGCAGGTTCATCGATCAGGGAGCCGACCTGGTCAGCTTCAGCGGGGGCAAGGGCGTGCTCGGACCTCAGTCCACGGGCATACTGGCAGGCCGCGCCGACCTCATCGAGGCGGCGTACGCCAACTCGGCCCCGAACTCCGAGTCAATAGGACGCGCCGCCAAGGTCTGCAAAGAGGAGATCGCCGGATTGGTGACGGCGCTTGAGCTGTTCGTCGATACCGACTTCGATGCGGTGCAGTCCGGTTGGAGAGCAAAATCCGCACACGTTGCCGACCGGCTGCAGGACATAGACGGCCTGACCATCGAGCTGGTGGAAGCCCGCCCAGAGCTGTATGAGCCTGATAACAACACCGCCCGTGCCATCGTCCAACTGACTTCGGCGTGGACCGGCCCGTCACTGGATGAGATTGCCCAACGGCTTGAAGACGGCGACCCGGGGATACGGGTCAGGGTGTCACAGATAGACGACAGCTTCTCGTTCATACCCGTCAACGTCAGGGATGGCGAGGAGGAGATCGTCGCCAATCGCCTGCGCGATATTCTCACGCAGAGCGGGTGAGAGTGAACGGCAGTTTACGCTCGGCCTGGTGGATTTTCGAGCTAGGCAGAGTAGAGTATGGATGGAAGAGAATCATAATATGACTGTTTTTGCATCACGTTCACTACCTGATAGTCTGACTAAGCAACTGAACGTATTTCTTGGTGGAAATAGTTTTCCAGACCTCTACAAGTCGTATGTTTGGGAACGAGATACTCATAGCGATGGATTTCCTGACATATACAGTCTGGAAGTTCAGTTTCGAACTCAGTTGCTACTTGGAGGCCTCACTGAAAATGATATTCGTGATGCGGCGAAATGGGGAAAATTTCCATTGTATGGCAGAATCAGGATCAAAGACACCAAGAAACTGAACGATCTAAACGCTAGGGATACTCTGAACAAGTCAGCGATGATGTGGCATAGTAAGCATAAGAGAGTTGATACTGAGTGGGGATGAGATTGTATGGACCAGCCAACGTTTGCAGACCTGGAATACGAGGGCAAGAAGCGCAAGACA
>DAOUHG010000205.1:0-23577 GCA_034428835.1 Dehalococcoidia bacterium | reverse complement strand
CTAGGTAGTGTTGACATTTCCCGTCATTCCCGCGAAAGCGGGAATCCAGGCGCCTTTGGAAGCAGACATCGCCTCCATTCTGGGTTCCAGCCTGCGCCAGAGTGACGAAACTGGGTTGTTGAGCTGCCTGATAATCAAATGTCAACACTGCCTAGCCTGTTCCGACCAGGCTAGCTGCCATGTATGATTGCTGAGTCACGGCATACGATGAGTGCCCTCTCGGCGGGAGAGGGCTTGCGCGAGGGTGAACACAGAGGCTATGCGTTACTACTCACTGATTTCGAATGATGGCGATTCTAGGCTGATCGTCGAAAATCGCCAATCGATCGCCTTGGATCTTACGAGCTTGGACCCCGATCTGACCGACCTTAGCGACCTGCTTCTCGCGGCCTCGCTGTCGGGTATGTCGGTTGACGAGATAGCAGATCTGATTCTGGAGACCGGCGACGCCGACAGGTTCGATCTGGGCGAGACGATGGACCGCTCTAGGGACGGCGATGGGTACTACCGCCTCGATAGGCCGTTCGAGCCGCCTGAGGTCTGGGCCGCGGGCGTCACCTACAAGACCAGCGAGATGGAGCGGCAGCGTGAGAGCGAGACCCCCGACGTCTACGCCAGCGTGTTCACCGCCGACCGCCCGGAGGTCTTCCTCAAGGCGACCCCGGACCGCTGTGTTGGCCCGTTTGACGCGGTCGGAATCAGGGCAGACTCGGACTGGAGCGTACCCGAACCAGAGCTGGCGTTCGTCCTGCACAGGGGCGAGATCGTCGGATACACCATCGGAAACGACATGAGCAGCCGGTCAATAGAGGGTCAGAATCCTCTGTACCTTCCGCAGGCCAAGGTCTTCGATAGATGCTGCTCAATCGGACCGTGCTTCGTGACCGCCGAGGACCTTGACCCAACCAACCTGGACATCTCTTGCTCAATCGTTCGGGAGGGACAGGAGGTGTGGTCCGATCAGACCTCCACCTCGCTGATGGCGAGAACGTGCGAGGAGCTTGCAGACTGGCTACAGCGGCACAATCTCGTGCCCGACCTGACCACCGTGCTCACCGGCACTGCGATTGTTCCCCCGCCCGAGTTCACCCTCCGAGAGGGCGACGTAGTGACCATCACCATAGAAGGCATCGGCTCACTCGAAAACGAGGTGATCGAGGTATAGTGGCCGGAGGGTGTTGCGACTAGCTGTGGCTCAGCCCGCCGTCGATGTACAGCGTCTCGCCAGTCATGTACGACGAAGCGTCCGACGCCAGGTACAGCGCTAGGAATCCCACCTCTTGGAGCTCACCGACTCGTCCCAACGGTACAGTCTCACGGGCGTTCTCCCGTGACCTCGCTATCTGCTGAGGATCGCCGGTTTCCGGGTCTGGAAAAATACCCGGCGCGATGCAGTTGACCGTAATCCCGTAAGGTGCCCACTCCAGGGCGAGAGTCTGCGTCAGTCGAGCGAGGCCGGCCTTGGCGGTCGAGTACACCAGTGACTCCGGCGAACCCCTTCGCGCTGCGAATCCGCTGATGTTGATGATCCGACCTCTGCCCCGTTCGATCATGTGAGGTCCCACCGCGCGGCAGCCCTTGAACGCTTCCGTCAAATTGATGTCGAGCACGAAGCGGTACTCGTCGTCGCTGATTGGCGTGCCGTCTGATCCCGGCGGTGGCACTAAGGGCTTGCGGATCGAGTCTCCAAGGTTGTTGATCAGGACATCGATGTGGCCCCACTCGGAAAGCGCGGCGTCAACCGTTCGCTGCCAGTCGTCCGTGTCTGTTGCATCCGCCGTCATCGCAAGGATCGGATAGCCGGCCACCCGCATTCCTTCAGCCAAAGGCTTCAGGTATGTATCGGTGAGTGCAGTCACCATCACCCTCGCCCCGGAGTGTGCCATCACCCTGGCGATGCCCTTGCCAATGCCCCGCGCTGCGCCCGTCACTATCACGGTCTTGCCTCTTACATCGAACTCCTGTGGCAGCATCGCTGGTCCTCCTGGGTGACTTCAAATCATCAGACTTTAGACTGTCTCGTTCTTGCTCATTCATCCCAGGAAAGCAAGCTGAGAGCCTGCTGGACGAAGTCCATGCCGACCATGTCTTTCCACGCCGACAACAGTCTCTCGGTGACTTGGCCGGGCGTCGATCGCCCTACTCGCAATCCGTTTAGGGTAGCCACGGGAAGCATACAGTAGCGGGTGCTGGACACGAACGCCTCGTCTGCTCCATAGATCAGTGACGGACTGTACAGACCCTCGTCCACACCTATCCCGATCGTTCCCGCCAGCTCCAGGACGGTGTGCATACTTACTCCTGGAAGCACGTTTCTGCGGTCCGGTAGCTTAATCCTACCGTCCACCACGAACATAAAATTCGCCCCCTGGCACTCGGTGATGAAACCGTTGTCGTTGACCATAAGCGCGAGAGTCTGGGTGCTTCCACGTTTGCCGTCACCTCCTTCCGCTTCAGGGGGTCGAGGATAGGTGACTGGTGTGTAGAGCCTTACACCGTCGACATAGCTCCGTGCGAAGCTGTTGAACTCCAGGAGGGTGCAGTAGACCGCTATATCAACGCTTGGAAGGTCGTCTGCTGATATGGGACTCGCCATTGTGATCGTTTGCGTGACCACCATGTCGCCCCTACCGCCTTCCAGCAACGTGAGGTTCGCCTCTACTATTCCTCGCGACGCCGTCTCCAGATCGTCTATTGTGATCCCGGGATCGATGTTCGAGTACGCCAGTCCACTGAACAACCGCTCTAGATGCCTGCGTAGCCGGAATGGCTGTCCTCCAAAAGTTCGGGCCGAGTCATAGTAGCCCCCTGCCGATCTCATGTTGATCCGCTGAAGCTCCGGGAGCGCCTGGGAGTACGGCATGACTCTCCCATTCACATAGGTCAAGAACTCCTGGCTGTATGTCATGTCAGCGTCGTCCCAGTAGCCGTTTCTTGATCTTGGTAAACGTGGTTGCCGCGTGGATCAGGGGTGTCATCTTCCTGCCGTGAATCGTTCCCTGTGCCAACGCCTCTTTGAAACCCGCCGGCGTCCCGTCGAACTCGGGCATCGTCACGTAAGTTCTGCCCAGCTCGATTGGAGTGTGGGAGTCGCTTACGCCCGATGTCAGAAGTCCATGCTCCCTCGCGAACTCGTGGGCCTTTCGGTTGTCTGCGTCCATGTTGTTGCGCGAGTTGAACACCTCTACGATGTCTGCATACGGCAGAACGTCCTCGATTCCCCTGCGGGTTATCACCTCGCTTCTGAACCTGTCGAAAGGGTGGGGGAGACTCACTAGTCCGCCCTGGTCCTTGATCCTCCTCGCGGTCTCAACAGGGGACAGTCCCGCTGGAATCGTCTCCAGAAGGAATAGGCCGGTGACCTCGCCCTCGGCGGTACCCACCTCCTCTCCTATTATGACCATGAATGGGGCGACTTCGCGTACGACAAACGCCCCTTCCGTGGTGTTATGGTCAGTGACCGCGATGCAGTTCAATCCGACCTGCAGGCACCGCGCGACCAGACGCTCCGGGCTCATCTCCGAGTCTGGCGAGTAGTGAGTGTGCATGTGGAAGTCGGCCTTGAGCACTAGCTCCCGACTTCCATATCGTCGTCACTATCGACCATACGCATCTGCTCCCCGAATGCGGTTCGGATTCGCGTGATCCTCATTTCAGCCGATGTCAGCATCTCGTTGCAAACACGCGCCAGCTTCATTCCCCGCTCGTACATCGCCATCGACTGCGCCAGCGTCAGAGAGCCGGACTCCAGAGCATTCACCGTCTCATCCAGCTGCGAAAGCGCCTCCTCGAAAGACAGGTCTTCAATCTCTTTGGTTTCGCTCTCGGGTCCGTCAGTTGACATGCAGCACTCCGCGGCGATTACGCGCTCAGCCTGAACGGTGGATATCTGTCCGTGGTCAACATGTAGGCATAGGCGCTGACCCTAACCGACCACCTGCTGACTCCAACGGAGAAGTTGAATATACCCCTGGGGAAGCGGCCGACTATGAGTATCGCGAACCACGCGATGATCGTTACGATCATCGCAATTATGCCAAGCACGAAGAGGACCATGTAGTGTGGAATCGCCAGAAGCCACTTTATCAGAGGCATTATGCGGTTGAGCTGCTCGCTGTCAGGATAGGCGATGTCGAGCGTCACAGCCTGTTGCTCGTCGGTGGATGGGTACTCGTCTCGCAGCAGACCAGTGTAAGCGTTCAAGCGGGCGCTGAGTCGGGCAATTGCGAGCTGAAAGTCGAACCACTGGCGCGGGTACTTCTTGCGGAACAGGATCATCAGCGCTGTCGCGAGTGTCAGGAACCCCACTCCGTAGATGGCTAGCGTGATGACAACCAGCGCCGGAATCATCAGGATCAGACGGAACAGCGTCGTGAGCCTGTTCCTGCCTTCCTCAGGATACTCGACATCGAACTGGACCGGATACATATCCGTGCTATATACCATCTTCTCCTCCTGCGGGGGCTAAGGTTCAACAGGATTGACCGATACATCTTCTACGGCCACCGCAATTGTACCCTCATTGAGGGTAATGTCCAGTGACCCGCCCGGCTGAGTGTCTCGTGCCTTGGACACCACAGTACCCGTTTCCCGGTCCACGACAATAGCGTACCCACGCCTCAGGGTATCCAACGGAGACAGCGTTCGCAGTGCTGTGCCAAGGAGATCGACCCGGCCCCGCGACAGCTCTACCCTATGAGCCAGAAGCGTCCTGGCTGCGTCAAGTTGGTCGTCCACCCTGAGCCTGATCTGGTCTATGTCTGGAATGGATCGTCCGACTCTGGACCACAGCGCCTCCAGGTTGCTCGTGGCGCCATGCAGGTGCTGCGACGCCGATGTCTCCACGCGATACACGGATGCCGATAACCTCTGAAGCAGTTCCATCCGGTCCGGGACGACCATCTCCGCTGCCGCAGACGGCGTCGGCGCCCTGACGTCAGCCACAAGGTCGCACACTGTGAAGTCGGTCTCGTGACCCACTGCGCTGACTATTGGGACGCGGCTCGAAAACACCGCCCTTGCGACCGCCTCTTCGTTGAACGGCCACAGGTCCTCAAGGGAGCCGCCGCCTCTGGCGACTATGATGGTGTCTATGTCCCCTTCGTCGTTCAGCGCCTCCAGACCCTCGACGATCGTCTCAGCCGCCGAGTCTCCCTGTACCATGGCCGGCGCCAGAGCCAGTTCGACAAGCGAAAATCGCCTACTTATGACAGTGCGAATGTCCTGCCACACTGCGCCAGTGGGAGATGTGACGACTCCAATACGCCTCGGAAATACGGGAAGCGGACGCTTCCGTGATTCCTCGAACAGACCCTCGCGTTCCAACTGCGCCTTGAGCTGTTCCAGCCGCATCTGTAGTTCGCCCACACCCTCGGGCTGGATCACGTCCGCAACCAACTGAAGGTCGCCGCGCACCTCGTACAGGGTCACTCTGCCATGTGCTACCACGGCTGCTCCGTCCTGGAGATGGGCCGCCCCGCGCGAGTTTCGGAATAGAACGCAGCGCAGGGTGCTGTTGGAGTCTCGAAGTGTGAAGTAAGAGTGCCCCGAGCCTGGTCGCCGCAGGTTGGCGATCTCGCCCTCGATCCAGACGTCGCTGAGCAGACCGTCGTAGGCCAGCAGGTCCCTGAGATACGCGGTGACCTGTGACACGCCATAGATCAGCGCCATGTCAGGCCCTCGAAAGGTAGCTGCCTGACCTCGTGTCCACCTTGACAGTCTCACCCTCGTTGACAAAGAGCGGGACCTGTATGAGAAGACCTGTCTCGAGCGTCGCGGGCTTGGTGGCTCCGGTCGCGGTGTCGCCCTTGAGGCCGGGAGGAGAGTCGGCAACCACGAGATCAACCGTTAGCGGCATGTCGATCGCTATGGGGTTGTCTTGATAGAACACCAGGTCGACCGTCATTCCCTCCTTGAGGTAGTTCAACTCGTTGGAGATGTCGCCTCTGGCCAACGGGAACTGGTCGTATGTGTCGGTGTCCATGAAGTAGCACAGCTCGTCTTCGTCATAGATGTACTGGGCCGACCGGCGCTCCACGTCCGCGGAGGTCAGTTTGACGTCGTATCCGGAGAAACTTCTGTCGAGGACCCTTCCGCTGCGGATGTCCTTGAATCGTATCCTCATCGTCGGAGCGCGTTGCTGCATCTTGCTCCGGTCGTAGTCGACCACGAGGTATGGAACGCCGTCCAATTCGATGGCCATGCCTTTTCTGAGGTCTCCGTATCCGATTGTCATGCGATTGGCTCCTGTTGACCTGCCCGCTGCCGGGGCATCTCGCAAACTCCCTACTTAGGCGATCTTGTCAGAGGTAGTGCCCTGCCGTCTTCCATCACGACGACGTCCTCGATCCTGATGCCGCCCCAGCCCGAAATGTATATCCCCGGCTCGATTGTGAACACCATGTCGTTTTCGACGATGTCTTTCGAATTCGGGACCACCATCGGACGTTCATGGATGACTAGCCCGACGCCGTGCCCCAGCCCGTGGCCGAATTCGTCTCCATACCCGGCGTCTTTGATGACTTCGCGGGCAACCGAGTCGATCTCTTCGCCGGTCATGCCGGGAGAGGCCGCGTCTATCGCCGCCTTCTGCGCACGCAGAACGATACCATAGATGTGTCGGAACGTGTCGTCTGCCTCTCCCACCACGAACGTCCGCGTGAGATCGCTACGGTAGCCCTGGAAGTCTGCACCCATGTCGATGACTATCGGCTCGCCAGCCCGGACCGCCGTGTCGCCCGCACGATGGTGAGGCAGTGCCGCGTTCGGGCCTACTGCAACTATCGTATCGAAAGACGGTCCCGCCGCGCCGCGCTCGCGCATCTGCTTGTGAAGCTCCCACGCGATGTCCTGCTCGGTCATTCCGACGCCTATTTGCACTCTCACTGCGGACAGTGCCTCGTCTGCGATCTGGACTGCGCGCTTCAGATCTGTCAGTTCTTGCTCGTCCTTGACCGCCCTGATCCACTCGAGCACGCCGACGGTCTCTACGAGCTCCAGCTTCAGGTCGCCATCGGCTTCCTCAGTGGTGTGCTTAAGTTGGCTGAACGCGGCGACGCTCATGTCGTCCGCCTCGAACCCGACCCTGCGCATTCCTAATTCCGAGGCGAGATTTGGGAACCACGTCTCGCCTCCTCTAATCTGGCGTACCTCGAATCCGGGCGACTCTGCCTCGCCCTGATCGAGGTACCTGAAGTCTGTCGCGAGTACCGCGTCGTTGGCCGTGATAGCGAGATAACCGTTAGAGCCGCTGAATCCGGAGAGATAGCGCCGATTGGCGGCCGATGAGACCAGGAATCCATCCACGTCCAACTCAGCCATGCGCTCCCTGAGCTTGGGGAGCCTGCGGGAAGAGTTATCCGTCACGGCCCGCCGCCGAGGTGCTCTGCCAGAAAGTCGAGCGCATACATGTACCCTCGCCAGCCCAACCCCGCGATCTGACCAACGGCCAGATCGGCGATCACCGAGTGACGTCTGAACTCGTCCCTGGCGTGGATGTTGGACAGGTGCACCTCGACTATTGGCAGTCGAGAGTCCGTCAGCGCGTCTCTGAGGGATAGCCCATAGTGAGTGAGCGCTCCCGCGTTGACCACGAGCCCGTCAGCCCCGTCCGCGGCCCCTTGGATGAAGTCAACGATCTTCCCTTCATGGTTCGACTGGAAGAACTCGACCTCCAGGCCCAACTCCTGCGCGAGCTTTTGCAATGTGTCTTCTATCTGTGGGAGGGTTGTGACGCCGTAGTGACTGGCGTCTCGACGTCCCAGGTTGTTCAGGTTGGGACCGTTTACTATCAGGACCTTCACGCACCGCCGCTCCCGGCCCCGGCTCTTGGGTGGGCCGCCATGTACGCTTGTCGCGCCTCGGTCTTGGTTATGTGCGTGTACACCTGTGTCGTCGCCGGGCTGGCGTGACCGAGCAGCTCCTGTACGACTCGCAAATCGGCCCCGCCTTCGAGCAGATGGGTCGCGAACGAGTGTCGCAGTGTATGAGTGTGGACCCGAGTACCAAGCCCGCTGCGGGCCGCATAGCTCCGCACCGATTTCTGGATGCTGCGTTGACTCAGACGTTTCCCGTACCGGTTCACGAACAGCGCGCCGTCGGCGTCGATCGACGTAACTTCGGGCCTCACCTCTGACATGTAGGCGCTGAGCGCGTCTTTGGCGGACTCTCCGATCAGCGCGACACGCTCCTTGGACCCCTTGCCGATTACCCGGACCTCTCTGGTTGCCAGGTTGACGCTGTCCACGTTCAGCCCGTTGACCTCGCTCACGCGAAGACCGGCGGCGTACACGAGCTCCAGCAGCGCCCGGTCCCTGATTCCCTTGTCGGAAGTCGGGTCTGGCGAGTCCATGAGCTTGGAAGCTTCATCCTGAGATAGGAACCGTGGGAGACGGGACTCGATCTTGAAGCTGCCGCGCTGGGGCAGGGGATCGTGCTCCGCGATGCCGACCCGATTGAGCCACTTGAACATCGTCCGCATGGCGCTCAGTTTGCGCGCGATGCTCGTTCGCACGTAGCCCAGCTCGTGAAGCCACGACAGGTATCCGCGCACCGTCCGCCTGTTCAGGTCTCTGAACGAGTCGATATCGTGATTGGACATATAGTCTCGCAGCGGTTCGAGATCGGACAGGTGGTTTCTGATCGTCAGGGGAGCGAGACCGCGCTCCGCGACAAGGTGGTCGCGAAAGTCGCTCATCGTTCCGCTCCAGTCCTGCGCCTCCATGCTAGGCCGCCTCAGATTGGAATCTTGGCACGGGACCACTGAATCCGCAGGTGTCGTCGAGACACTTTGCGTTCCGGCGGCTGCGTCCCTGAGACACCAGCAGCTTGCCGCATCCAGGGCAAGGCTGCGGCAGCGGGTTGACTGTGTGCTTGCACTCTGGGTAGTTGATGCAGCCGTAGAAGATTCTGCCGTTGCGCCCCTTCTGCTTGCGCTCGATCATGTCGCTGCCGCACTTCTCACAGGCCACCCCGACTCGGAGAGGCTTTGCGTTCTTGCAGTCCGGGTAGCCCGTGCATCCCAGGAACCGGCCGCTCTGTGAGTTCTTGACTGCCATGCGCCTTTCGCACTTGCCGCAAAGCTCGTCCACGTTCTCGCTGACCAGCTCCCGCACTGCCCGCTCCTCAGGGCTCTCTACAGGGCGAGTGTTCTTGCACTCCGGGTAACCGGTGCAGGCCATGAACCTGCCGAACCGCCCGCTCTTTATCACCATAGGGTGTTCGCATTCTTCGCAGACCTCGTCCGTCGGCTCTTCGAGCTGTTCGCGCGGTACGCGCTCGGCTTCACTCATTGCCTTCTCTACCGCCTGCTCGAACGGGTCGTAGAACTGCCCTATTACAGGCGTCCACTGTTTCTCGCCCTCGGCGATGTCGTCCAGCTTCTCCTCCATTTCCGCCGTGAACCCGATGTCCATGACGTCGGTGAAGTTCTTCACCAGCAGGCCGGTAACGGCCTTGCCCAGGTTGGTGGGAACGAATCTCGAACCCTCTTTGGTCACGTAGTCACGCATCTCCAGCGTGGAGATAATGGAGGCATACGTGCTGGGTCTGCCTATGCCCTCCTCCTCTAGCGCCTTTACAAGCGAAGCGTCCGAAAAGCGCGGCGGCGGCTTGGTGAAGTGCTGCTCTGGGTCAATGTCGAGGCAGTCCAGCGGCTCGCCCTTTTCAAGCTTCGGTATGGGCGGATGGTCTGCGTCGTCGTCATCGACGTCATCCTTACCCTCCATGTAGACGGCGCGGAATCCTGCGAACTTCAGTATGGACCCGCTTGCGCGCAGTTCGTATTCTCTTCTCGATAGAGTGCCGGTCACACCGATGGATACCGAGGTGGAGTCGAACAGCGCATCGGACATCTGGCTTGCTACCATCCGCTTCCAGATGAGGTCGTATAGTCGTGCCTGATCGTTGCTCAGGTATCCGCGCATCGATTCCGGCTCGCGCATGACCGACGTGGGTCTGATCGCCTCGTGGGCTTCCTGCGCTCCCTTGACCTTGCGTGTGTACGAGCGCGGCTTGGAGGGAGCGTACTCAGCGCCGTACTTGCGCCTTATGAATGTGGCGGTCTCCTGGAGCGCCTGAGCGGCAACGTTTGTCGAGTCCGTCCTCATATACGTTATGAGTCCCACGTCCCCCTCGTCGCCGACCGACAGTCCTTCGTAGAGTTGCTGGGCGACCAACATGGTCCTGCGCGCGCTGAACCTTAGTTTCCGTGCGGCCTCCTGCTGGAGCGTACTCGTGATAAACGGGGGTGCCGGGCGGCTCCTGGTCTCGCGCACGCGTACGTTGGTCACAGCGTAGTCAGAGCCCCGAATATCAAGGACTATTTCGTCGCTGGCAGCCTGGTCCGGGATCTCTATTCTGCCCCTCTTGTCCTTTACGGAGTGGACCCGCGCTTTGAACACGCTCTCGGGTCCCCTTCGAGGTCGCTTGGACAGAGTCGCGTCGATCGTCCAGAACTCAGTCGGCACGAATGCGTCGATCTCCGACTCGCGATCGACGACAATTCTGAGCGCGACGGACTGAACACGGCCTGCGGACAGCCCGCGTCGCACCTTTGACCATAGGACTGGGCTGAGCTTGTATCCGACGATCCTGTCGAGCACGCGACGCGCCTGCTGCGCGTCGATGAGCGAACGGTCGAGCTCGCGCGGATTGTCAAACGCCTCGGCGATAGCGTCCCGTGTTATCTCGTGGAATACGACCCGCTTGGCCTTGTTCGGCGGAATCTTGGCCGCCTCCATCAGGTGCCACGAGATCGCCTCACCCTCTCTGTCCGGGTCGGTGGCCAGATAGACGGTGTTTGCCTGCTTGGCCTCCTTGGCCAGGTCCGAAATGATTTTGCCCTTGCCGTTCACAACCCTGTACGTGGGCTCGAAGCTTCTGTCGTCTATTTCGATCCCCATGTCCTTCTTCGGAAGGTCCCGGACATGCCCCATCGAAGCCTTTGCGACGTAGTTGCTGCCTAGGAATCTCTGTACGGTACGGGCCTTTGCCGGCGATTCAACGATAACTAGATCTTTTGCCATATCCCCTACACTGACTGGTACTCTGCCACGGTCTCCCGCAGCCGGACATAGTTCATTCCACCCACCTGACGAACAAGACCCCTCAATTCCATCATAGTTAGGGCGCCACTCACTGTCGAGGCGGCAAGGGCGGAAGTTCTGGTTATTTCATCTATATGGATCGGGTCGAACGTCACGAACTTCAGCACGGCTGCCTGTGCTTCGTCTTCGGGGAAGAAGGCCGCTAGCTCTAGCTGGTGTTCGACTGCCGACAGGTTCAACTCCTCCATGACGTCGTCTGCGCTCGTGATGAGCTTCGCGCCGGAGTCTCGTATCAACTCGTTGCCGCCCCGCGACGCGGGAGACAAAATGCTCCCGGGGACGGCAAAGACCTCCCGGTTCTGCTCCAGTGCGTGCCTGGCCGTCAGCAGGGCGCCGCTTCCCTCAGGTGCTTCGATCACCAGTGTTCCGAGGCTCATTCCGCTTATGATGCGGTTGCGCCGCGGGAAGTTCTGCGCGTCGGGCCGTACTCCGAGTGGAAGCTCGGATACGATGGCGCCCTTCGAGGCTATCTGCTCGGCCAGAGTGCCGTGTTCACGAGGATAGATCACGTCAACGCCGCTGCCAAGCACTGCGATTGTTCGAGCGCCAGACTCCAGCGCCGCCCTGTGTACGATTCCGTCTATTCCCCTCGCCAGACCGCTCGTGATCGTAACGCCGCTCCGAGCGAGGTCCGACGTAAGTTGCCTCGCGGTCTCGCGGCCATAGGCTGTCGGCCTTCGCGTTCCCACCACCGCTACCGCTCGCTCGTCCGCCGGATCCAACTCACCCTTGACGTACAAGACGGGCGGCTTGTCATATATCTCTTTCAGACGGGGAGGGTAGTTCTCGTCGTGCCACGTTAGAGCCGTGACTCCGGCCTGTTGGACCCGTTCTAGCTCGGCGTCAGGGTCAACCTTCTCCCGCGTCGTAGCCACATGCTGCGCAGTGCTCCGGTTAAGTCCCGCCTGTTGCAGCTGACTTGCGTTGGCCTGCCATGCGCTGGCTAGAGAGCCGAAGCTGCCCTCCAACAATGCTAGGCGAGCCCGACCGACACGCGACACACGGCTAAACGCGATCCAGTATTTTAGCTCAGACGTTTCCATGTGTGACGGGTATTCTACACCAATTGGACTATGAAACAACCCCTCGCAGACGGATGGGGCAGGGCGGTGTGTCAAGCGCCGCCTTGGCCCAGAAACGAGAGGCCGACTAACGAGGAGTGTACGCGGACAGCGGTTCCGACTCGTCCCCAAGCCGCGCACAGAATTATGTGGCGTTTCAGTGTGAAGATGGCGGAGAGGGTGGGATTCGAACCCACGGTCGCCTTATACAGACGACACGCGATTTCCAGTCGCGCCTATTCGGCCACTCTAGCACCTCTCCGCATTGGGCTGCCTGCACGTGTGCACTTCAGCGTACCGTGGAACGAGTTTCGCTTCAGATCCGTGCTGGCGGAGAGGGTGGGATTCGAACCCACGATGGAATTGCTCCCATACTGGTTTTCGAGACCAGCGCCTTAAACCGCTCGGCCACCTCTCCGAGGCCACGCGAAATTATAGCATAGCAAAAACGCTAGTCCTAAACAGTTCGTTGCCGACTACGATGCGGGCAGCACGTACCGCTCGATGGCCTCGACAAGCCCGTCCTGCTCGACACTTGCGACGGTGTGATGAGCCAATTTGAGTAGCTCAGGCGGCGCGCCGCCCATCGCGATCGACAGCCCAGCCGTCTCGAACATGGCAACGTCGTTGAAGCTGTCCCCGACCGCCGCTACCTCCGACGGCTCGATACCCAGTAGACCACACAGCGCGCGCAGCCCTGAACCCTTGTTCACCCCGCGCCGGTTGAAGTTGACCGACCACAGCCCGTTGTACGGCAGGTACGCCTTGACTGCTTCCAGGCCTGGGTTCGCCGACATTCGGCGGACCATTCCATTTGCCTGATGCTCCGTCAGGTTAAATGCCGTCACGCGCGTCAGCCCCCGGGTGTCCAACTCTTGGACATCGGTCACAATCCCCTCTGGACTCGTCGCCATGAATTGACAGCCGGACTCAATGATGGGCTGCATGGCCAGCATCGCCAGTTCGCTGGTCATCGGCGCGCTCCACAGGGCGTCCCCCGTTGTCGGATCGAGGATCAGCGCACCATTGTCTGCGACCTGTGGCGAGGTCAGCCCGAGCTCGTTAGCGTATCTGAGAATGGACTCAGACTCCCGACCCGTCGCAATGGAGACATGGACTCTTGACGACACTAACCGGACTGCCTCACCTACCCCGGGCGACACGCGCTCGTCCGACCCGATTAGCGTACCGTCGAGGTCAAGCGCGAGCGCCCTGATCCGAGCCAACCGGCCTAAGCCCTCGCGCCCAGATCTTCGCCCGCTTCGGAGCGCAGGTCGCGGACTGACGTCAACTCGTTAAGTGACACCAGCCTTGCAAGCCCTCTGGCGATATCACGAGCGATCCCAGGCCCCCTGTACACCATCCCTGTCAGTAGTTGGACTGTGTCTGCGCCCGCGCACAGCGCCCCCCAGGCGTCGGCGGCCGTGAAGATCCCGCCGCAGGCGTTGATCGCTGTCGAGTTTCCAACGACGCTCCTGACCTCGGATACCATTCGGGTCATCTGCCCATATATCGGCTTTCCGCTCAGCCCTCCTGATCCAACGCCAAGCCTGGCGTCGGACACGAGCTGCGTGTTTGCTACGGTCAACGCCTCGACTCCTTCCGACACGCACACCTGCGCTAGAGACAGCACCAGGTCATGATGGTCGTCATCCTGATGCCTTTCTGGAAATGGCGGCATCTTGACGAATAGAGGTCGAGACCGTCGCTCGCTGATTGCTGCAAGCAGTTCGGCCAGCACGTAGGTGCTGTGAAAGAGCCGGAGTCCAGTGGTGTTGGGAGAGCTGATGTTGACCTCAATAGCGTCCACCAGTGGTTCCAGGCGACGATGGCACGTCACGATGTCGTCGATCTCGGTTCCGGAGATGCTGGCGACGATAGGAGTGCCCTCAACGTGCCGTCTGTCCTTTATCAGATTCTCTGCTGCGGCCTCCAGCCCATCTCCGGGAAAGCCGAGAGCATTTGTCAGCGCAAGATTCTGAGGGTCCCTGAGCAGCCTTACCCCTGGATTACCGGGTCTAGCGTCCAGAGTGACGGTTCCGCACGTCACGTAGCCGAATCCCAGGGAAGAGAGCCCGGGAGTGAGCTGGCAGACCTTGTCATATCCCGCGGCCAGCCCAATGGGATTGGACATGTCCAATCCACCGGCGGACGTTTGTACCTCCGGCGCGGCGGCGGCGTTGACCCTCGTCACGGCCCGCCAAAGCGGCCAGGCTTGAAGCATCCGGTCCGCGAGATGCTGGGCCCGCTCCGGCGGGAGTTTGAACAGCAGCGGCCGGAAGAGCGACTCGTATGCTGAGGGTATGAGTGCCAGAGCCAAATGTAATCTCCCGTTAGACGATAATCCTGGCCATGTGATCGGCCACCTCGACCTTTGCGACGCTGGTCAACAGGAAGTCCCGCTTATCGACGAAGCTAAGCTCATCCCATTTTCTGAGAACGTCGTCCACGTCAACGGACGTCTCCGATCGCTTAGCCCCCGTCCGCGCCTCGTCGAGACTGTTCAGCGCACCTGATAGGTGGTCGGTGTCTGCCCCGCCTGACGCGGTCTTGCGCATGGCCTGCAGGAACCGGCGCTCCGCATTCCTGACCCGCTCCTGCCAGATCGCCCTTAGAGGCTCCTTTACGTCCCCATTCCGGTTGCTGGCGTCGAGCCTGTCCAGCTCCTTCGCCTTGATCGCCATTGGTATCTGTGCCAGCACGGCGCCCTCCAGGTCGGCTTCGCGCCACGTATGGTACCCGCACACGCTCTGGTTGTTGCGAGACTGGCACTGGTAGTAGCGATATGTCTTCCTGTTGCGGTTGCCGTCCTGATTCGTCCACCGCTGATGACGGGTCACACCCATCATCTTGTTGCCGCAGTAGTCGCAGAATGCGATTCCTGAAAGCAGGTATGGTTTCGCCCTCGAAACTCTGCCCCGGGGTCTGCGACTCTCCACTATGTCTCGGGCTGTCCGGTAAGTAACCGAATCGATGATCGCCTCATGGCTCCTGGGCAGCCTGAGCCCAAAACGCGTATACGTCCCAATATAGACCGGGTTCTTGAGAATGTCGCGCACGCTAACCACGCTCCACCGGCCTCCCCGGCGCGTCGTGATGTCCCGCTCGTTCAGGTGCTGGACGACGAGTCGCAT
Organism: Dehalococcoidia bacterium; assembly: GCA_034428835.1. Taxonomy (GTDB): domain Bacteria; phylum Chloroflexota; class Dehalococcoidia; order Lucifugimonadales; family UBA1123; genus VXRN01. Next base: position 8,277 of record DAOUHG010000205.1, on the reverse strand, counting down.
CCCCATCCTGTCCTTGGTGTACAGTCGGTAGATCAGCTCCACGACGGCGGCCTCGTCCCTGACTACCTCATAAGAACCGTCGTCTGTGTACCGGTACCCGAACGGGGGGCGTCCGAGACCCTTTCCCCACATCGCCTGCTCTTGCATAGACTCCCTGATCTTGCCGCTACGTGCCCGAGAGACCCCCGATACTCCCAACACGAAGAACGCATTCTGGAGCGGATCTGGCATGTTCACGTCCTGACAGGTGACCTTGGCCCCGGCGCCCTCGATCTCCAGAAACGCGCGCGCTACGGTTTCGATGTCGCCGCCGATGTGGCTGGAGTCCGGTATGGCGACCAGGAAGTTTGAACCTGACTCCTTGATGTAGGCGATCAGTTCCGTGTACAGAGGATAGGTCCCTTCTCCACTGGCGTTGAGGTCCCCAAACGTCTTTACGAGCTGGTGCAGGTTGATCTCGCAGTATGTGACGAATTCATTCTCGAAGTCGGCAAGGCTCTTGGCCTGCTCTTCGACCTGAGACACTGCGTCGACTCTGAAGTATCCGAGCGCTCTCACTGCTTACTTTCTGACCTCGCCTCAGCCATGTATGAGTATCCGTGAGCAGCTACCGCACTGGACGACGACGTCGCCTGCGCGCGCGCGGCTCCGCTCCGCGTTTGGAATCGTGAGTCTGCAGCCTTGGCACATACCACGCTGGTCCACCAGCGCGGCTCCCTGTCCACCCCGACTGCGCCGTACGGTCTCGTACACCGCCATAATGTTTGGCGGATACTCAGTGGACAATTCCTGTCGTAGCGAACGGAGTTCGGGAAGCTCCGACGTCAGCTCCTCCTGCCGTGCTCCCAGCGTGTCCAGCTCGCGCCTGCGATCTCCGTCGATCTGCTCGAAGACAGCCCGCGCCTGATCGCGCAATTCCTGCGTCTCTTCCATCTCGACCATGAACTCCAGCAGCTGGTCTTCCTCGCTGCCCTGATTACGGACCATCATTGCGCGCTCTTCCTGGTACGCCTCCAACTCCCTTGGATTTGTGACGCTCCCACTGTACATCCGGCTGTCGATACTTGAGATGCGCTCTTCTATCCGTTCGATCGTGCTCTCAGACTGGGGTATGGCTGGACCCAGCTCATCGAGCTTTCGTTCAAGAGCCGACAGCCTTTGGTGCGCCTGGACCCTGTTCGCGTCATCGGCAATCCGGGTCCGAACTTCCGATTGCTCCTCCTCGAACTGCTGAATTTCCCAGTCCAGTTCCTGGAGTTCATAGAGTTGTCTGACAGTCCGCATCTGCCGCACCTATTCAATGGGTTGATTCATTCTAAGGCAATTCACCGCGTCAATGAACCAGCTACGGCACATCGGAATCGGGTTCTAGGACACCTCCGAAGAGATGCGACTATCCTGGATTTGAAACTCAAGACCGGACGAGACAGGAAGTCGGTGCGGTTAGACTATGGTCGAGATCGACCTTTTCTAGTAAAATCCCTAATGAACTCCGCTACCTCTTCCAGGAGTACCGAGCCTCGCACATGACGCAAGTCCCCAGGATTCTCCAACGACCCAGGACCAAGATCGTCGCTACCCTGGGACCCAGGTCAAACTCATACGACACGATTTGCGAACTGGTGCTCGCGGGTCTTTCTGTGGCCAGGCTAAACCTCTCACACAACACACTTGACGAGCACGAGCGCGTCTTTCGGAACGTACGGAAGGCATCAGAGGACCTCGAAATCCCAGTCGGAATCATGGTTGACATTCCTGGCCCCAAGTACAGGACAGGCCCTCAGTCGCCCGGAGAATTCTACTTGGAGCCTGAAGACAGGATCGTACTCACTAGTCGAGACGTCGTCGGTAGCCCGGAAATTCTCAGTGTCTATCCGCCGGGTGTGCATAAAGACTCCGCGATCAATGGAAACATTCTCCTTGACGACGGAGCAATCGAGTTGAACGTGCTGGACATTGATAGAGAACTTATGGACGTGTCTTGCGAGGTGGTGCGGGGCAACAGAATGGTTGAGGGAAAGGGCGTGACCATTCCCGGACGAGCCCCGTCGCTGCCGTTCCTTGACGACAGGGCGAAGGAAGGTCTCCAATTTGCCGCCAAGACTGGAGCCGACTTCGTCGCGCTTTCCAACGTCACTAGGCCGGAAGATATCGACCAGGCGCGGGACCTGATGTCGGATTATGGCAGCGACTCGTTCATCATCTCCAAGATCGAGACCGAAGAGGCGGCGGTCACCAACTTCGACGGCATCCTGGAAGTCAGCGATGGCATTATGGTCGCCAGGGGCGACTTGGGAGTTGCGATGGATGCGGAGTGGGTGCCGATAATGCAGGAGGAGATGATTGAGAAGTGCAACCTCGCCGGAAAACCCGTGATCACTGCGACTCAGATGCTGGAGTCCATGATAAAGTCGGCCAGCCCGACCAGGGCCGAGGTCAACGACGTGTCCAACGCTGTGCGCCAGGGCACCGACGCCGTGATGCTTTCGGGGGAGACTGCGGTCGGCGATAACCCCGTCCTCGCTGTCGAGACCATGAACAAAGTCGCCCTTGCGAGGGAAGCGGCGCTAGACTACGAGCGGATGCTTGAAGAGCGGTCTAGAGACATTCAGCCACGAATCGACGACGGGATCAGCTACGGCGCGGCCCGCAACGCGGTCAGATTGGGCGCCTGTGGAATCATCGCCTTCACGGAATCGGGTAGCACCGCTCGTCGCGTCTCAAGGTACAGGCCGGGTACGCCGATTCTCGCCCTCACGCCCCACGAGAAAGTGCTTCGCATGTTGACCGTCAGTTGGGGAGTGAGTCCCGTCAAGGGTCCCGACCTCACCACGGTCTCACATCTCCTCAACGTATCCGAAGGCCACGCGGTCTCGTCCGATCTGGTACCGGACGACGGCGGCAAGGTCGTCATCACTGCTGGATTCCCGTTTGGAACGGTTGGAAGTACCAACTTCCTCTACATCATGGACATTCCGCCGAAGGCGGCACGACAGGAGGGCAGCCAACCGTGCTGAAGATATACAACACCCTCGAAAAGGGCCTGGACGAAGTTCAGCCGATAGACGACGGCGTCGTGAAAATGTACACGTGTGGCCCCACGGTGTACCGCGATGCCCACATCGGAAACCTCCGCTCATACCTGATGGCGGACTGGATCAGGCGTATTCTCACCGCCCAGGGACTCGATGTCATCCATATTAAGAACATCACCGACGTGGGTCACATGCGCCAGGAAGTGCTGGAGCGCGGAGAAGACAAGATCATCGCCGCGGCAATCGAAGAGGGTAAGACGCCGGCTGAAATCGCCGAATTCTACACTCTGAGATTCAGGGCGGACGAGGAAAAGCTCAGCATCCAGCCCGCTCATCAGTTCCCAAAGGCGACTGACCACATCGAGGAGATGCTCGAGATTGTCCAGCGGCTCGTTGAGACAGGCTACGCCTACGAAGTCGACGGAAACGTCTATTTCGAGATATCAAGTTTCCCCGATTACGGCCAGCTTTCAGGCAACATCCACGAAGCGGAGCTCCTGGAAGCTGTGAGGGTCGACGCAGACCCCCTCAAGCGAGACCCGCGAGACTTCACCCTCTGGAAAGCCGCTGAGCCTGGTAGAACGGTCAAGTGGCCCAGCCCCTGGGGAGAGGGCTTCCCGGGCTGGCACATCGAATGCTCAGCCATGTCAATCAAGTATCTCGGTGAGAAGTTCGACATACACACCGGCGGAGTTGACAATATCTTCCCCCACCACGAGGGCGAAATAGCCCAGAGTGAAGGCTTCACTGGCAAACCGGTTGTCAACTCATGGGTCCACGGCCAGCACCTGCTCGCTGATGGCGTCAAGATGGCGAAGTCCGCAGGCAACTCGTTCATCATGTCCGACATAGAGGCACAAGGTCTGGATCCGATGGCATTCAGGTATCTGTGCATGACGGCCAGGTACAACACGCGCTTGAACTTTACGTTTACCTCTCTGCGGGCCGCCCAGCGCGGACTGCAGAGACTCAAGAACCGCGTCTGGCAATGGATGATCGATGCCGAGGAGGCCGGTGTAACCGGAGGAGTTGACCCCAATGAGGCCTCAGTCGAGGAGTGGACACAGAGGTTCTTTGACATCGTCAACTCGAACCTCGACATGCCCGGCGCACTTGCGCTGACTTGGGAAATGGCCCGCTCCGACCTCGACTCAGTCACCAAACTGGCGATGATAGAACACTACGATGAGGTGCTTGGCCTCGGACTGCTCAGTGTCGGCGACGAGTACGAGACCCCTCCGGAGGCGCTGGAACAGCTGCTCCGAAGGGCGCATCTGCGCGATATGGCCGAATACACCGCCGCCGATCAGGTCCGCGCGGCTCTTGAAGAGGTGGGTTACGTCGTCGAGGACCACGAGCGCGGCTCCCGTATCAGGCCGAAGGCCGAGTGGGAGAAGCTGACTGAGGACCGCGATGTGGTCTCTGCCGCGGCCGAGGTCCCCTCATTGGTCGAACAAAAGGACGCGCACGATGTCTCTATTGGCATCGTCGCCTGTAACTACGTCGATGACGTGAAACGCGTCGTCAGCAGCGCCCTGCGCTGTAGCGAAGACCGAGACGTTGAGGTCGTGGTGCTGGACAACGGCTCCACTGACGAAACAGGCGAGTATCTGGACGAACTGGCGTCTTCTGACTCCAGAGTCCGGGTGATTCACGCCGATCACGTTCTCGGAGAAGCCGCCGCGAAGAACATTGTGCTCAAGCAGAGCCTCGGTCGTATTGTCATACTGCTGGACACGAGCGTCGAGGTGACAGGTGACATTGTCGGACCCATCGAGATGTTGCTCCAGGATGGTGAAGTTGGCGTAGTGGGCCCGTTCGGACTTCGAACAGACAACCTTCACCACTTCCACGACGGAGAAGGCGAGTCTGGAGATATGGATGCCATGCAGGCATACTGCTTCGCTTTCCGGCGTGAGGCTCTCACTCAGGTCGGCCTGATGCGTGAAAGCTTCAGGTTCTACCGCAACCTGGACATTGACTACAGCTTCCACTTCAAGGAACAGGGCAAGCGCATTGTCGCCGACCAGTCACTGCCCGTAGTCCAACATGAGCATCGTGTCTGGAACGCGCTCGCCGAGGCCGAGCGCGACGAGTTGAGCCTGAAGAACTACAGGCGTTTCCTTGAGAAATGGGGAGAGCGCACCGACCTGCTTGTCAGCAACCGCACCTGATCGCTAGAATCCTTTGGGGATTCTTGATTGGCTTTCCGATCTGCGAACAACCCCCGGGGACGGCTCTCCTGCGTCAGGCCGGTAGATCTCTTGTGATGGAATCGAGCCTCCCTGTAAGAGGTCGTTTCTACCCACGCCCCCGGAGTTGAATTGGATCTAGCCCTTCTTTGGCTACAACTGGCCGCTGCCGCCGCACTTATCTTGGTGACAGCGCACTTCATGGCGAGATCGGCGGATGTCGTAGCTGAGAAGACTGGCTTGGGCAGGTCCTTCGTCGGTGTCGTCATGCTCGCGACGGCTACGTCGCTCCCGGAACTGAGCACCGGCATCAGCTCGATCATTCTGGTTGGAGAGGTGGATCTTGCCGCTGGCGACGCCTTCGGCAGCAACCTGTTCAACCTGTTGATTATCGGACTGATGGACATATACTGGCGCAGGGGTCCCGTTCTGGCGTATGTGACTGCTACGTCCGGGTTGGTGGGCGTTCTTGGCGTCCTCGTCATCTCCGCCGCTGTAATCGGCATAATCGTCCATGGTCTGACAACGAGTATGTCAACCTGGTACGTAAGCCCGGTGTCCTTTCTCATGTTCGGGATCTTCGTCGTTGCCATGTACCTCGTTTACCGGGCTGAGCATAGCGAAACATTGACCGCGTCCGTTGGCCACGCGCCGACCCAAACCCCCAACTACGAAGGGGAGAGTCTTTCCCGATCTGTCGCCATCTACCTGATTGCTGCGTCCATCGTGGTCGGCACTGCAATCTGGTTGGCCCACACGGGAGACCGTGTGGCAGATGCGATGGGCTGGGAAGCCAGTTTTGTCGGTACGCAGTTCCTTGCTCTCAGCACGTCGCTCCCAGAAATGGCAGCGTCGTACGCTGCGCTCAGGCTGGGGGCGCCAGAGCTCGCGATCACCAACGTCCTGGGGAGCAACCTGTTCAACATGGGATTTGTCCTCTTCCTTGATGACGTGGCGTTCACTGAGGGTGTCCTGTGGAGCGGGATTGCCGACATCCACATTCTGACCGCAGTCGTGGCGATAATAATGACTGCCATAGTCGTCGTTGGAATCCAGACCAGCAGCTGGCGTCGTCCCGCCCCGTCGATTATTACCGTGCCGGGGGCGGCAATGATTGTCTTGTATGTCGTTGTAAGCGTGCTCGTCTTCTACTTGGCCTGATTTGACATACAGCCAAGCTGCTCATACAGTTGAGTCCGCCAATCCACTATCAACAGGAGACCACTAATGTTCTTTGAACTTCGTGAATACAGAACGCTTCCCGGCCAGCGCGAAAACTGGGTCAGGTTCATGGAAGAGGAGATCATTCCCTTTCAGGTCTCCAAGGGCATGGTAATCGTGGGCAGCTTCGTGGGAGAGGAAGAAGACGACCTGTACATCTGGGTGCGTCGCTTCGATAGCGAGGAATCTCGGGAGGCCCTGTACGAGGCTGTGTACCAGAGCGACCGGTGGGTCAACGATATCGGCCCGAAGGTCCCCGAGATGCTCGACCGAGACAAGATCGTCGTTCGCCGAATTGAGGCCACCCCCCACTCCGTCATACAGTAGGCCCACAGGCGCCAGAGCTCCCTCTTCCTTCATGAGAGCTTAGAGAGGGATGTGTCCATTCGGATTCCCCCACGAGAGGAGAATGGACTGTTCCCCCCTCTCCCTCAGGGCTGATAGGGGTATGCAAAAGTGTACAGACAAGCATGAATATCAACCGACAGACCCCCTCTCCCTCAGGGAGAGGGTTGGGGTGAGGGTGAATACATACCCTTTTAAGCCCTCAGGGTGAGGGTCAACTCATACAGTATCCATCGGACACCCCTCCACCCGACCTGATCCTGACCAACGCGCGTGTCATGACGATGGACGCGCGCCAGCCGAATGCTCAGTCCGTGGCGGTGTGTGGAGACCGGATCGTATGGACGGGCGCCGATGCCGAGTTGCCTGCGTTCGCCGGTACGGGGACGAGAGTCGTCGACTGCGTCGGCGGGACGCTGCTCCCGGGCTTCCACGACGCTCACATGCACCTCCTCGCCTATGCTGCGTCTCTGGACTCGGTTGACTGCCGCCCCGGTCAGGTATCGTCCATAGCGGACATCTGCCAGCAGATCGCCATTCGCGCCGCGCACACGCCCCGGGGCGAATGGGTCTCAGCCTGGGGTTACGATCCCTTCTATCTGGCCGAGCGCCGTCATCCAACACGTTGGGATCTCGATCGCGCCGCTCCGCACCATCCGGTTCGACTCAACCACAGATCAGGGCACGCCTGCGTGCTCAATTCCTTGGCTATGGATCGCGTGGGAATCGCCGACAACACTGACGAGCCACGGGGCGCGACCATTGCGCGTGACCTTGAAGGCGGAACGCCAAACGGTCTTCTTCTTGAGATGGAGGACTTTCTGGACGGACGAATACCCAGGCCGTCAGCGTCTGAACTCTCGGCCCAGTTCGTACGAGCAGCGCGCACCCTGCTCTCGCTTGGCGTCACCTCCATACAGGACGCCACCCACAACAACTCGATCGATCGCTGGAATCTCTTCCAGCACCTGTCGGGTCAGGGGATGCCCCTTCCGAGGATAACCCTGATGCTTGGAGCCGGCCACGTGTCCGACTTCATGGGTGCCGGGCTGGGCTTCGGCAGTGGAGACGACCGGCTTCGTGTTGGTCACGCCAAACTGATGGTCGCGGCCTCGTCCGGGACTACCACACCCACGCGCAGTGATCTACGGGAGGCCATCGACCGCTGCGTGTCTTTTGGCTTCCCGGTGGCAATCCACGCTGTGGAAGCCGATACAGTTCGGACTGTGGCGGGGGCCTTGGCAGCGTCTCCATCGCTGGCCAACCGACTTCCCACACACAGGATTGAGCACTGCTCCGAGTCCCCTCCTGATGTACTGAAGTTGATCGTGGAGTGTGGGGCCGCAGTCGTCACCCAGCCTGGATTCGTCCATTACGAGGGCGACCGCTACCTGGCCGAAGTCTCATCCGAGATTCAACCCTACCTGTACAGGGCCGCGTCACTCGCCGCCTGCGACGTTGACGTTGCCTTCTCCTCAGATGCC
>DAOUHG010000204.1:0-2214 GCA_034428835.1 Dehalococcoidia bacterium | reverse complement strand
GCCTCAGGGTATGTCAGACGTGCGCGCGCGCCTTTCAGCGCTCGCTCCCGTTCTCGGATTAGCCGTCGGGCCTCCGGCAGATCCTGGACGGGACCACTCCCCACTGTCGATACCAGCTCATACCAGTGGTCGGCGAACTCCCTCGTCCTGAGACGCAGCCTCGGATTGGCACGCAGCAGCCGGCGCCACATGGAGGCGCGGTCCCAGCGGGGCAGTTCGAGCCCGATGGCGGCGATCGCATCGGACCAACCGGCGAGCTGGTTCGAGAATGCCTCTGTGTTGGGCTCGTCATCCTGTAGTTCTGCAAGCATGAGGTCGTACAGCAGAACCCCGCCCTGGTGGACAAGACTGAACAGGCGGGCGTCGTTCAGCCAGGCGCGCACCGATTCTGGAGCAGTTTCTGCCGCGGGATGGTCCCAGGGAAATTCGACAGTGATTGACTCCTCAGCCTTGCCCGCCTGAAGGACGTGGGCCAGGTAGCTCTGCGGGTTGGACAGCACGACACGCTCTCGAAGATAGCGTCCCTCCTCTGCGGGGAGCGTGAATGAAGCCTCCTCGGGAAAGCCGGTCGGTCGGCCCGGTAGGCTGGCCCAGTTCCCAGGGACTCCTTCGAAGGCCTCGTCACGGCGGCCCTCCAACGGCTCCTCAAGCGCGCGGCCGACCATGTGCCAGGAGGACGGCCGCCTCAGCGTCTCGAAGTATGACGATATGGAACCCGGGAAACTACGGATGCCCCACCTGGCCATACCCAGCCAGTAGATGTCGAGCGGCCATCTCTGTAGCGCAGCCCCCGCCTGCCGCCCGATCACACCCGGATCCGAACCATGACTCCTGACCAGGGCATTACAGAGCTGCAGCTGAACCCGGCGTGCCTGATTGGAGGGGTTGGACGTTGAACTCGCCTCGACCATCTGCATGATCCAGGGGACGAATAGGAAGTAGCGGGCCCTCGTCTGGATCGTGCTGGTGCCCGGGAAGAGCTCGTCCGAAATCGTGTCGCGGATGCTGCCGATTCCGAGCTCGTCGAGAGTCCCGGGTTCGTTCAGAGCGGAAACTAGCTCCAGGACGGTTCGGCGTTCGTGTTCACTGCTGTCCAACCAGCTCAGGGTCGAGGTGGATGCTCCTGTCATGACCTATCAACTGCCTTGCGCTAACACTTCTCAGTTTGACGGCAAATATGATAAGGACACAGATGTGGTTCTGCAATGACGGAGGACGCGGGCCTCTGTGTGGTTCATGGGATCGCAACCGTAACCGCCAGTTTACCTAGAAGGTGGGTGATAATACTCTTGAGGTGCGGCGAATTTCGACTGGACCAGGGGAGTTGATCCCATTGTCGAATTCGAACCTGCACCAATTGGCATATACGAGAATCTCTGGACACAGTCTGAGACCTTCTGGACAACAGGATTGGGTTTTCTTCAACCGACTATCTGTTGATCTCGGCTAAGCTATGCGGTAACGGGGGGGGACCGTGCCCACCCAGGAAGCCGAGGGCTGGGCCATGCTTCTCCATGCCTTTTGAGCAGACAGCAGTGGTGGCAGGACTTGCCATATCGTTTGAACATAGTCCGTCACTGCGACAGCCTAACCGTTCACACTGTGGTTCGCGGTCGAGTTTCACTCAACTGGAGCAATTCCTGCGCCTTCCTCAACCGACGATCGGGTTGTCTCCTGCGCAATTCACTTCCCCCGATTACACAGTTCAGTCACTCCCGTCTAGTCCCTTGATCAGACTCACGAGGGCGGTCGCTAGGGATGTGATGACCGTCAAGGCTGGCGCGACTATTAGTGCGATAAGCGCTAGGGCGTTGTTCTTATCAGACAACGCTAGCCCCATCCAGAGCGCTCCCCCACCAATAGCTAGCAGTGCTCCTACTAACACCAGCATGAGCACGAACTTCCTCGTTCCCATCTGCCGTTGGGCCGTGGGCCTCGAGTCTGTAACCTGATGCTGGTCTGATTCGTTCACTTGGTACCTCTATATAGATAGGCCTGACTCGCCAACCTGCAGATGCTTATTGAGATGCCAGCCTCCAGTGGGGCTCCCGCAGTCTCAAGGCTCATGGCGACACTACCCTGCCATAGGTTATACCAATTCGTCGTGAAGCGACCGTAAATGAGCGATAAGCCTCTGGATTCCCGCGTTCGCGGGAATGACGGATGGTAAGGTATCACTAGAAAATAGGCTATGACCGCTTCATGGTGTAGTCA
>DAOUHG010000203.1:0-2844 GCA_034428835.1 Dehalococcoidia bacterium | reverse complement strand
TGGGGAAGTAACCTCACGGCTGCATCCCACAGACGCACGGAACGCCCGGCGGACGCGACCCCGAGGGTACTCGGACGTCCCGAAAACTCGCGGACTTCGTCGATCTCATGCCCGCCACGGACGATGTTCGACTGTCCCTTACCTCCTACGCCGCGGTACGCCAACCGTGACAACTATTCCTGCCGGTATGTGCGGACGACCATCCGGTAGCAGTGTGACCGGCGGCTGGCCCAGGGGCAAGAGCAACGACTACCGTCCGGTGGTGGAGGTACACTACCAGGGCGAGATCCTCTTCTTACGCTCCATCGGAACCACGCCGAGTACGATCTCATAGATGCAGAGGAGGTGTTGCATGGCGGCAATAGAGCCGATCCGCACCGAGAAGGGTTACGACGAGGCCCTTGCCCGCATTGAACAGATTTTCCATGCCGAGGCGGGCACCCCCGAAGGCGACGAGAGAGACGTCCTGGTGGACCTGGTCGAGCTGTACGAGCAGAGATACCACCCGATCGATCCGCCCAGCGCGATAGACTCCATCGATCAGACTACCCACGCCACCCATTGAGCTAGAACCCGGCATCGGAGTGCGGGAGAATGGAGTGGACTCTGTTGGTCACGGCCATCGAGGACGCCGATCCATCGGACAGGTGCGGGGAGTTACCGGAATGAGCAGGCTGGCCCTTCAGTTCGACCGTAGATGCAAGGTCCTGCTTGCTGTTGTCGCCTGCATATCCCTGGTACTGGTCGTCTGCGGCCCGGACGACTCCATGACGGACACTGAAAGACTCGAAGAGTTGGGAAAGCGACTGGGCGCGCCATGGCCAATACCCCCGGACTGCCCGAATGCGATAGACGGATACAACGAGCATGAGGAATTGGAGAGAGCCTTCGCCGAAGCCGGTGGCTGGCGCATCGAGCTCGGCGAGAAGGAGCTGGTACGCGACCGTGTCGCCGACTGGCGCGACGATTACGCTGAATGGCTTGATCAGGCAGAGGAGAGGGCCACGCAATATCCGGACCTCCTGCTGCTGCAGAGTGTGGATCCGGAGTTAGCCGACGACTGTAAATACCAGGCCGACACCCTGGTGCATAGAGGACAGGTTGTCCTAGAGCACGTGGATGCCCTGCTGGACTAAGCCGTCCATTCCTCAACGCTCCACGCGCAGTCGCCCAGGGCACCATTGCCACGCCAGGAAATACTGGGGCGTCGACCCGTCCGACCGGACGGATCCGTCCTTCTGCTCCGGAAGACGGTGTGCTTGAGATCACACAGACGCGGGCTGTCTCTCCCGCTGAGCCGCCATCCTGACCGCCGGTCCATCGACCACCACCACATGCCCGTGTACCTGTTAGGCAGTACACGTCCTGAACGGTCGGTTTTAACGGGTTTCGTTCGTAGCTCGTGGCTAAACCGGCGGTCTCCAAGACCAGAATTTCGGTCCGGTCCGGTTTTGTCGGCATCATCGGGTTATCACGGGGTTATCACGGGCTCCGCCGACTCCGCCCTCGAGCATGACCATCCCTGGCCCTCTCACCCAGCTGATTGCCGGACCTGGACGTGCGCATCACCCAGGCCTCTCACTGCGGGGCGGTCTGCGGCGGCGATGCGGACGGTCCTCCTCACCTTCCCAGAAGTAGACCACCCGGCCGTCCCTGGTCACCACCAGGCTCTTCCGCCTGCGCAGCTAGTTGGAACAGGTCAGGTGCGAGCGCAGTTCGATGCGGAAGTCAGCTGATTCTCGCGTACCATGGGTGTACTCTTCTCATAAGGTTTACTCTCTCCTCCGGCACGATGACCCGCATAAGGTCCCGGCCGCATTGTTAGGGCAGCCCAGAGAGTTGACGCTTACATAGCTAAGAGTACTGCCGAGGTAGTCAAGGGTTGCAGGCTCGAGCGTGCGCGAGCACCTTGATTTTCGCACACCAAAGTGAACAGCGTTGCCAGATTAATCCCGATGAAGGTGACGGTGGAAATCCGGAATGCTAGGTGGATCATCGAAGGTGACTCCGACCCAGAAAGGATCAATCGGGGAGAGTATCGTTAAGATCGGGTTGATACTTGAATCAGACGGACGCCTTTCCCCATTCGAACCCTTTGCCGACGACGACGGGATAGACTTGCTGGTATATGACAAGACGACTGGAATTGCCGTGCCCCTCCAAGTTAAGACAAGGACACAGGACCCCCAGCAGAGTCCAAATGTTCAGTTCCGAGTACGTCGTGCTACATTCCACCCGAATGTTCCCGGCTTTGTACTGGCTGTGTTGTTGGATCAGGATGGAAAGAGCGTGTTGCGAACTTGGTTGATTCCAATGGCCGATTTATGCGAGATCGCGGTAACTGACAGCAGAAAGAGAGACTACGTCGTTAGGCCCAGTATGAAGGGTAACTCAAAGGACAAATACACTACGTACAGATGTAGCGGTATGGCCGAAGTAACCCGGCATCTGTGCGAGCACTTTGATCATTATGCCGTTTCAGCTTAATGAAGCCGCATAGTCTGAGGGCAGTGGCTGAAGCTGTGGAGGTCCACTCGAACCAGGTGATCGGCGAAGCCTACATCGTGCTGCAGCACCACTACGGCATACCGGCGCCGGACGCCCGCTCCGCGCTTGCCGATGTGCTGACGAGCGGACTGGTCGCCCCGCTGAACGGGCAGTCAGTCATCCTGGCGCTGCGATCGTCAGGCGGCCCCGGCCTCTTCGACAGGCTTGTTGCGGACGGATACTCGCGCGCGGGCCTGGAGACCCTTACGCTGGACAGACAGATGGCGACGCTTCCCAGCGTACGCAGGCTGTGAGATGAGAACGAGTTGGGGAAGTAACCTCACGGCTGCATCCCAC
>DAOUHG010000202.1:0-10084 GCA_034428835.1 Dehalococcoidia bacterium | reverse complement strand
AACATGCTCAACCTCTTGTGATGATTTGGTAGAGCTTACCCTGTCCTCTTTATTTCTGACTACACTTTGTACAAAGTCGAGTCAGGGAGAGGGGATTTTCGATCCTGCAGAGCGGCGCCGACTAAACTGACACAGCTACGGCTGTTCGAGAATTACTCATGCTGTTGCACCCTGCATGGCTAGGTGTGAAAATTAGGACTACACCTATGATAAGAATGGGGATGCGCCCCAAGCTCTCCCAGCAATGACAACGGGTAGCCGAGGCAAGACAACTTGGAGGACTACTATGACGACAGTAAAGTATGCACTCGACGAGTTCATCCACGACATGAGCGCGCTGGTTGACGAGCAGCCGGACCAGGAGCGGCTGTTCGATCGCGGCTCCACATACCTGGAGCGGCTCATAGTCAACCCGGACGCTATTCCGGAGCGGTACAGGACGCCTTCGCAGGGGCGTAATCACGGCACCTACCTGCTCCACTACGGCGACAACGGACTGCTTGTGACCACCGTGGTCTGGGGGCCGGGCGACCATATCGGGCCGCACGACCACTGCACCTGGGGCATGATCGGCGTGATGGACAACGGGATCACCGAGACCCGCTTCAAGCGACACGACGACCGCTCGCGCGACGACTACGCGCAGATCGAGAGGGACCGCGAGACGCTGGTGCTGCCCGGGGACGTCAGCCTGCTCGTGCCCGAGGTCGACGAGATCCACCAGATGGACAACTACTCGAACCGGCCGACGGTCGAGATACACGTTTACGGCAACGACCTGAGGGGCTTGCAGCGCAGCAGGTACAGCGTGGAGACCGGCGAGGTCAAGCACTTCGCAACCACGCGCTTCGACAACTGCTAGGCTGGCGTCAGATTTCAGGATGGAAATGGCTCCGTCCGACAATCCCCTGAGAGGGGTATGTATTCGTACTTTTCATCCTCACCCCCGCATCGAGTACGGGGCAGGCTCCAACCCTCTCCCCCGTATCAAGTACGGGGCGGGCTCTGAGGGAGAGGGGGCCAGTTGATTGAGGTTCAAGCCCTGAAAGTCATATCTACATACCCCTGTCAGCCCTCAAGGGAGAGGGGCGGTTGGCTGGTACTCTTGGTTGACTGCACGTTTACATGACAATCCCGTAGGGGCTAGGTGAAACACTATGTCATCGACTATATCCTGCGCCGAAGTTGCCGACCTGCTAGCTGGCGATCTGCCGTTCGCGCTGATCGACGTGCGGGAAGCGGGTGAGTACAACTCCTCGCACGTCATCGGATCGAGCCTGATCCCACGCAGAGAGCTTGAGCTACGCATCGCCGACTCTGTGCCGTTCGCGGATACGACGGTCGTGCTGTGCGACGACGACGGACGTCGCGTGGGCCTCGCCGCTGAGACCCTCCGTAGTCTCGGCTATCGAAACGCAACGGCGATGAGCGGCGGTATGAACCGCTGGGTGACCGAACGGCGACCCACTGAGTGGGGAGTCAACGTGCCCAGCAAGGACTTCGGCGAGAAGGTGCAGGTCCAGCATGGCGTGCCTGAGATCGACGCGGTCGAGCTGCGGCGCAGGATGGACCGCGGCGACAAGATGGTCATCCTGGACACGCGCACTCCTGAGGAGTACCAGCGGAACTGCATTCCCGGCGGTCGCAGCGTGCCCAACGGCGAGCTTGGCCTGCACATCAGCGACCTCCTCGACGATGTGGACGACGATACGACCGTCATCCTCAACTGCGCTGGGCGCACAAGGAGCATCATCGGCGCTCGGCTCCTTCAGCGGATGGGCGTAGACAACGTGGTCGGACTCGAGAACGGCACCGCAGGCTGGGCGCTCGCCGGGTACCAGCTTGAGACCGGCGCGGACCGTCTCGATCTGCCTGATCCGACAGACGAGGGTCTGGCCGCTGCCGAGCAGTTCGCGAACCGGCTTGTAGAGCAGGACGGTGTTCGCTACATCGACGTGGCCGCGCTGGATTCCCTGTTCGCCCGCTCGGAGTCAGAGAGCGTCTATCTGATCGACGTCCGCACCGATTCCGAGTACGCCGGAGGGCACATACCCGGCTTCAGGTGGTTCCCAGGCGGGCAGGCGGTGCAGCGCGCCGACGAGGTCGCTGTCGTGCACAACGCGCCTGTCGTCTTCTGCTGCGACGGCAGGGCGCGCGCCGCGTTCACGGCGTCATGGTACAGGCAGATGGGGTTCGAGGAAGTGTACGCGGTCCATGGTGGGACGTCAGCGTGGGTCGAGTCCGGCCGCGCGCTGGAGAGTGGCGCACCGGCGTCCAGCGCTCAGGTGCCCTCTGAGAATAGCGTCGGCACTGTGACAGCGGACGATGTTGACGCCTCCTCGTCGTCTGCCCGGGTCATACACGTCGGACTTAGCACGGAGTTCGTCCAGGGTCACGTGCCGGGTGCGTCCTGGGTGCCAAGGGGCTGGCTGGAGTTCAGAATCGGCGATGTCGCGCCGGACAAAGACGCCCCAATCATCGTCACCTGTGCCGACGGCGGAGCGCAGTCGCTGTTGGCAGCTACGACGCTGACCGACATGGACTACACAAACGTCGGCGTGCTGGAAGGCGGAACGAGGGCGTGGCAGGACTCCGGTCGCGACGTAGAAGTCGGGTTGACTGGAGTCATGTCTCCTCCCAACGACTCGCTCCCCATGGGCCCGGACCGCGGCTTCGCGGATATGGTGAACTACCTGCGATGGGAGGAGGAACTGGGGCATAAGTACGCGGTAGGGGGATTGAGGAGTCCCACATCGTGGATGGATCCTGACATGAGACTTTGAGTGGAGAAGATGCATATGCTTTCAGACGCTGACAGCAAACTTCTAGCAATCGCCAAGGCGCTAGAAAATGGAGAGGAACCCGAGCGCACCACATCTAGAGACTTCATCTGGTGGTTCGGGGCTCAGCGACGTACAGATAGATGGGTTGACGTAATCCGTGCTGCCCTCAGGAAGCACAAGTTGGTCACTGTTCCCGACTTCCAGCAGGCTTACATAGACGAAGAAATCTTGTTCGTACGCCCGCCGTCAATCGAAGCCAGATCCGCGACTGATTCGTCCGAATCGTCTCTGGCAGACGATAATCCTACGCATCGCATAAAAAAGCTGAAGGCTGCAAACACAGAACCTACATCTGTTAACCCGAATACTCCTCTGAGTGAGGCGATCACGCTCATGATGGCTCACGGCTACTCCCAGCTTCCGGTTATGACCACTCCTCTCGAGGTCAAAGGGATTGTAAGCTGGGAATCAATCGGGAAACGACTGGCGCTTGGGCAATCTTGCGAATCTGTCAGTGAATGCATGGACAAGCATACAGAGATCTCCTCAGACGAGTCTCTGCTATCCGCCATCCAAACAATCGAAGATAACGATTACGTCTTGGTCAGGGACTCCCGGAACCGGATCAGCGGAATCGTCACGAGCAGCGATTTGAGCAGACAGTTCCATCTCCTCGGAGAACCCTTCCTGCTAATTGGCGAGATCGAGAACTATGTTCGGATGATGATTGAGGGGAAATTCGGCAAGGAGGAGTTGGCTGCGGCAAGAGACCCTAAAGACGAAGACCGACAGATTGAGCATGTGTCGGATCTTGCCTTTGGAGAGTACAAGAGGCTCGTTGAGAACCCAGAACGCTGGGAGAAAATAGGCCTCCACATTGATAGAACAAGGTTCACTAACGAACTCGAGAGAATCCGGCGTATTAGAAACGACGTAATGCACTTTGACCCTGATGGGATACCGGAAGAGGATGTTGAAGCTCTGCGGATGTTTGCTGGTCTACTTCGGCAGCTGGCCGAGTTGGAGGCTATCTGAGCAGGTATCCAAATGAACACGCTCACGCTGAATACGATGTGAGACGCCCGTAGGGCTGATTCTCAACTTCTCGCAGACGACGCTTGGTTAGCTCGTTACAGAGGACGTGTGTATCTTGGAAATCGGCGAGATCGTCTCTGTTTCAGCCATCTTGGTCGGCATCTTCGTGTCGACGCTTGTTTTCGTCTGGCAGATACACTCCTACGGTAACCGGCTCAGCGATGAGATTGGAGCCCAGGGCGAAGAGATCAAGGGGCAGGGCGGCAGGCTCAGCGATGTCGAGCGCGAACAGGCCCGTCTCGAAGGCGCCAACGACATGCTGTCAGACGTGTTCAGGCAGCAGTCTCACACTCACGAGACCGGCGACTGACGATCCCGCCACTATGCGGTAAGCAGGAGTAGATGGCATGAGGGAGCGACTTGGTCGCTACTACGCGACTATTCCGACTGAGTTTGCGCATAGTGACGGACTCGAAGCCCAAGCCTAATCTCCAACGACACGCTCCCCACAGGCCCCTTACAAGGGTAGGTGTTCGTACTTTTCACCCTCACCCCACCCCTCTCCCTGAGGGAGAGGGGTCAGTTGATTGAGGTTCAAGTCTGAAAGTTTCATCTACCTACCCCTGTCAGCCATGGGCCCCGACCGCGGCTTCGCTGACATGGTCAACTACCTCCGCTGGGAGGAGGAGCTGGGGCACAAGGACGCAGTGGGGAACTGAGGGATTCCCTTAACAGGTTATTGGGATTAATGCCTGTGGTGTCGGAATACGTAACTCTGGTCTAAATGTGTTACAATTGGCCTCGTCGTGGAGAAGCTGTATGGTTGACGAAATCAACACAACAGAGGACTTGCTGAGACTGTGGCACGAAGACGAGGAGTTTCGTGCAGCGTCCAGGCGCGAGTTGCTGACCAATGAGTTAATTGAACTGCCTGAGAAGTTTGCCGAAAACGCCAGGCAGGTTGACTCGCAACTAAAGGGTATGGGGACCAGGCTGGACGGAGTGGAGACCAGGCTGGAAGGTGTGGAGACCAGGCTGGACGGAGTGGAGACCAGGCTGGATAGAGTGGAGACCAGACTGGATGGAGTGGAGACCAGACTGGATGGAGTAGAGACCAGGCTGGACGGAGTGGAGACGAGGCTGGGAAGCGTGGAGATAACGGTCGACGGTCTGCGAGGCGATGCCCTGGAGGCAAAGGCTCCCACTCACCTGTGCCAACTTCTCAGCGATACTCTCAGCATCAGGAGAGTCCAGGTGATATGGATGTCCCGTGAAGTCATCGCACCACTTCATAGGATGGACAACTTCGCTAGAGATGTTGAATCGGGTGCCGATGCGGGGACCATCACCTCGGAAGAAGAGGGCAGGCTCAATAGGACCGACATGGTTGCTCGGGCTATTCGTGAGCGTGACGGGACACGGCTCTGGATAGTGGCTGAGGTCTCCGGCCTGATAGGCGAGAGGGATATCCGACGGGCTCGCGAGTCTGCGACGGCGCTCAGAAAACTATATTCACAGGAGACGGTCCCGGTAGTCTACGGCTACCGTATCGCCGACCAGCAGAGGCGCTCGGCACAAGCAAGGGAAGGACTGGAAGAGGTCCTGATATTCCTGGAGCCTACCGACCCCTGAGCGAATCCAATACTGAAGTGCTCAGGTAGCAGCAGTCGCACACTCACGAGACTGGCGACTAACGCCCACGCACCATGTCAATGCGAGCCTGCCCTTGCCCCTCCCCTGGATTCCGGCTCAAGGCCGGAATGACGATCGCGGGTTGCCACCGGCACAGGGAGCAATGAAAATGGGGTCGCGTCCCTTGCCCTCCCCTGGATTCCCGCGTTCGCGGGAATGACGAGTGGGCGGCGCTGGTCGGGCTATTTTCAGAGGAATGACGACTGACGATGTGCCCATCGACTCTAAATGCGATTGCCCTGCCTCACCTGCCCGACAGTTCTCTCAACGCCTCCGCCGCTGCCTCGGCGCCTGCCGTCTTCTTGCTCGGGCCCTGGCCCGTTCCCAGCGCGACCCCGTTGACCATGGCCTGGACCGTGAAGATAGGGTCGTGACTCGGCCCGTCCATGTCGATCGTCTCGTACTTAGGCGGCCTGTAGCCGCGCTCCATCGCCGCTTCGTGGAGCATGGACTTTGGATGACGTGGAGCGGATTCAGCCTCGCCGGCCGCATCCAGCTCGGGACCCATAACGCGAACGGCGAAGTCTCGCGAGGCGTCGTATCCTTGGTCCAGGAACAGCGCGCCCATCAACGCCTCGAACACGTCCGCGAGATTCGACCGGCGCTCGCTGCCGCCCCTCTCGATCTCTCCCCTGCCCATGACCAGCCGCTCGCCAAGACCAAGTCTCGCGGCGATCTCCGACAGCGATTGCCCGTCCACCAGTGAGGCTCGCACCTGTGTCAGCCGACCCTCCGGCCACTCCGGGAACCTGGTCAGCAGCTCCTGCGCGACGATCAGCTCAAGAACGGCGTCCCCGAGAAACTCCAGCCTCTGGTTCGACTCGTCGAACACGCCCGGAAACTCCGAGACGAACGAGCCATGAACGAACGCCATCTCCAACAGTGAGATGTCGTCGAATTCGAGACCGAGGGTTGCCGCTATCTCAGCTAGCTGCCTCGGCGAGTGTTTCACAATGCTCATCGCGATGCTGTCTCAATTTTGTGGGTGGTGGATGTCACCCTCCCTGAGGGCTTACAAGGGTAGGTATTCGTACTTTTCACCCTCACCCCCGGATCAAGTCCGGGGCAGGCTCCACCCCTCTCCCTGAGGGAGAGGGGGTCTGTTGGTTGGTATTCATGGTAGGGGCAGGTTTCAAACCTGCCCCTACTACATACCCCTGTCAACCCCCGTATCGAGTACGGGGCAAGCTCTGAGGGAGAGGGGATTTTCGATCCCGCAGGGCGGCGCCTACCAGGCTGACACAGCTTCCTCAGGCGGCGTCGGGCTGCGGCACCATAACGTCGCGTCGGAGAATGCGCCGGAACAGGTTGGGGATGCTCTCGTTCGCCAAGGTGTACACAACCGGCACGACCACCAGCGTCAGAACTGTCGAGCTCGCCAGGCCGCCTATCACGACGGTTGCCAGCTCCGCCCCGATGATACCGCCGGAGTCTTCCACGAAGACCGCCAGTGGCAGCAGCGCGAAGCTGGTCGTGATCGCTGTCATGAGTATCGGGCGCAGGCGTATCCGTCCGCCCTGGACCAGTGCGTCGTACACACTCAGGCCGCGCTGCCTGAGCTGCTCGACGAATGCGATGAGCACAATTGCGTTTGTCACGACTATGCCGATCAGGAGCAGAACGCCCATCATCGCGGGAAGCCCCAGCGACCTGCCGGTAATGGCGAGCGCGGCCAGAGCGCCGATCAGCGCGAGCGGCAGGCTCGTGACAATCACGAGCGGGTTTCTGAGTGAGCCCAATCCGGCGACCATTACCAGGTATACGAGCACGATCCCAACGGCCATCGCCAGGAAGATGTCCTGGAAGCCCTCCGCTATCTGGGCGAATACGCCGCCGCTTGAAACCTCCACGCCCGGTGGCAGCGACAGGCCGTCGATCTTCTGCTGAATCTCGATTCCCACCGCCTGCGTGTCGTCAGACGTGATGCTGCCTGTGATGCTCGCCGAGCGCACGCCATCGGTGCGGCTGATTGTCACAGGGCCCTGCTGGACCTGCACGGAAGCGATCGTCCCAAGCGGAACAGCCCCGAGCGGACCCGCGATCATGAGGCTCTCGACCTTTTCCACGCTGTCGATGTCGCCGGAGCGGCCCGCCAGCGCAACGTCGATCGTGCGGCCATCGATCTCGACCTGGGTTACTGTCTGCCCGACCAGGAACTGGTTGACCTGGAACGCGACCTGCTGTGCGCTGAGACCAGTCCTGGCCGCGGCAGCCGGATCGACGTTCACGATAATCTCGTCGCGCGCCTCGGTGACGTCGCTCGTCACGTTCACCACGTCGTCGATGGTCTCCAGTTCGGCCACCAGCTGGCGCGAAACCGAAGCTATGTCTGCGTAGTTGGCCCCTGTGATGCTGACCTCGACCCCGCCTTGCGGTGGGCCGTCGGCGACTTCGGTGACGCTGACCTTGCGGCCCTCGCTGCCGAGGCTGTCTCTCAATTTTTGCGCGGAGTCTTCGGGCGCGTCCGACTTGAGCTTGGTCAGGATATTGGCTTGGTTGAACCCGCTTGGGCCGTTCTCTCCGAACCTGACGGCAGAGCTGCCGACCGTGGTGAGGTACACCTCGGAAATACCGCTGATCTCATCTTCGATCTTGGCGGCCTCTGCCAGCGTGGACTGCGCCGGCGTGCCCGGCTGCAGCGACATGTCGATCGAAACGTAACGTACGTCGCTGGAGCCGAACAGCGACACCGGTATGAAGGCCATGAGGCCGAAGCTCGCGACGACGAACAGTATCGCCGCCCCAAGGGTGATCGCCTTGTGGCCCAGAGTCCAGCGCAGTATGGGAGTGTACACTCGCTGCATCCAGTTTTCGGCCTCGTGCTGCTCGGCCCCCTCCCCGACTCCCTCGGGCAGATCGCCCGGCCTCAGCAGGTACGCGCCAAGGACTGGCACCGCGGTGAGCGCAACGACGAGAGACGCGATCAGCGCGAAGCAGACCGTGAGCGCGAACGGGAAGAAGAACGCGCCGACCAGCCCCTGTATGAACGCAAGCGGCACGAACACCACGATTGTGGTGAGTGTCGACGCCGTAATAGCTGGGCCGACTTCTATCGTGGCGTCAAGCGCGGCGCGCCACCGCTCTCTGCCGCTCTGAATGTTGCGGTAGATGTTTTCGAGCACGACGATGCTGTCGTCCACGACCCGTCCGACCGAGATCGCCAGTCCGCCCAGTGTCATGAAGTTGAGCGAAAGGTCCTGCCAGCTCATGAGCAGCACGCCCGTGAAGATGCTTAGCGGTATCGATAGCCCGATCACGAGCGTCGGGCGCAGGGTGGTCAAGACGCCCCTGATGGCCGAGGGTCTGAGCGTGAGGAAGAACGCGAACACAACAGTGACTGCGAGCGCCAGCCCCAATATCGCCTCGCGTTCAAGCGTTTCGATCTGCCGGCGAATCTCGGGGCCGTCGTTGGACACAGTTACGATCTCAACACCCGCCGGGAGTGGGCCGATCTCGTCGAGCGCGTCCAGAACACCGGTGGTAACGTCTATCGTGTTGGCGTCGGGGTCCTTGACCACGGACACTCCGATGCTTGGATTGCCGTTGGTGCGGGATATGCTTGTGACCGGAGCGGGACCGAGTTGGACGTCGGCAACGTCGCCCAGCGTGACCGGCATGGGCGTCGGGTCCGATGGTTGCGGCGGCGCCCCCGGCGCGCCCGTGGGCGCTCCAGAGAAGCCTACGACCAGATTTCTGAGCTCGTCCAGGGACTCGTATGTGTTGGTCGTCTTGATCGGCAGCACACGTCCGCCATCCCTGATCGCACCTCCGGGGAACGTGACGCTGTTCTCCCTGAGCGCTTGGGACACCTGGAACATCGAGACACGCTTCTCGATCATCTTCTCAGAATCGACCGAGATCAGGGCCTGGCGCTCGACGGTTCCGGCGACCTCTACGCTGAACACGCCGTCAACACCCTCGATTGCGGGCACGACAAGGGATTCGGTGACCTGCTGAAGCTCGGTCATGTCTTTGTCACCGGTGACGCTGAGCTGCAGCACCGGGAAGGAGTCCGGGTCGATTCGCCCGACAACCGGCTGAATCACGCCGGTCGGGAACTGGATGCCTCTGACATTGGCGTCAATCGTGTTCTCGGCCTCGGCCATGTCCACGCCGAACTCGAAATTGGCGAGTATGACGGACCTGTTCTCCGAGGATACCGACTGCAGGCTGTCGAGCCCGTCGATACCCTTGATCGCGTTCTCTATGGGCGCTGTGACGTCCTCGGCAACCGCGTCGGGATTGGCTGACGGGTAAAACGTGACGACGGTTACCAGCGGGAACTCGATCTCGGGGAACAGCTCGACCGGAAGCGTCCGGTACGTGAATATCCCTGCCGCCAGCACAAGGATGATGGCAAGAACGGTGACGGACCTGCGACGCAGCGCAAGGCCAGTAATGAATCTCATTGGGGACTTCCTCTCGGAGGCATAGGATTGCGTTTGGGCGCTACTACAAGGCTAGCAGTCAGGGTTGTCTGCTTCCACACCAATTGTTGCGGCCGTAGGACGCGTTGGGTGTCCGCAGCGGTGACCCTCTACAACTCGCGCACGAAAGCCGTTCTGGCAACTAGG
>DAOUHG010000201.1:0-21541 GCA_034428835.1 Dehalococcoidia bacterium | reverse complement strand
CCTAGTTTTTGGTAGCGCACGGCCCTGGTCGCCGGCAGCGCTGAGGCGTCATTGGTCAGTACAAAGTATGGCTTTCCAAGGCCGTTGAGGTGTCGTATCGCCGCTGCCGCCCCCGGTACTACCAAGTCGGAGTTCGCCAGGACTCCATACGCGTCAAAAAGAATGACCGAGTATCTTTCGATCAGCTCATCAAGAGTGGGCTCTGTGACCTGTGTCATTCCGACCTGGCGCTACTGTGCGGTGTAACCGCCGTCTATGACCAGCTCGGCGCCGGTGACATAGGACGATTCGTCGGACGCGAGGTAGAGGGCGCCGTACGCGACCTCTTCAGGCTTGCCGTATCTGCCCATAGGCGCGTTGTCTGTCGCCACGTAGTCGTTCTCACCGAATGTTTCAGCGCCTTCCCAGCCTGCCCGGGTCATCGGAGTCTGGATCGGTCCTGGGTGGATTGTATTGACCCTTATTCCATCCTCCGCGTACTGGATCGCCGCCGACTTCGAGAATATGCGCACGGCTCCCTTGGAGGCGTTGTAGGCCGCGGCCACCCCTTCCTGTCCGACGTTGCCGCTAATGGACGAGATGTTAATGATAGAGCCGCCTGTTCCTTGGCTCTTCATCTGGGTGATCGCCGCCTTGGTGCCGAGGAACACGCCCTTGGCATTAATGTCCATGATCCGGTCCCACTCTTCGACGGTCGTCTCCTCTATCGAGACCCTGCTCACGATTCCGGCGTTGTTGACAATCACGTCCAGCTTGCCAAACTGCTCGATAGTCCTGCTGATCGCCGCGTCCCAGTCCGACTGCTTGGTCACGTCTAGTGCAACGAAGATCGCGTCGCCGCCCGTCTCATTGATCTCAGCCTCAGTCTGCCGGCCGTCCGCATCCAGGACGTCTGCAATGACAACTTTCGCCCCCTCTCGGGAGAAGATCTTGGCTTCGGCTGCACCCATGCCTCGGGCGCCGCCGGTAATCAGGGCTACTTTGCCTTCGAGTCTCATTTGACAGCCTCCTGAATGTGTTGTCAGTCGTACTTCATCCCCAGCTTAACGGAGAGATTCTCGAGCATGTCATCAACCATCGCGTCGAGATCGTACGCAGGACTCCAGCCCCATTCGTCTCTGGCCGCGGAGTCGTCCAGCGAGTCAGGCCACGAGTCTGCAATGCCCTGTCGCAGTGGGTCTATATTGTACTCCATCTCGAATTCTGGAATACGCTTCCGGATCGCCGCTGCCAATTCCTCCGGCGTGAAGCTGATAGATGCCACGTTGAAGTCCGCGTGATGGTTGAGGGTGGAGACATCAGCCTCCGCGAGATCGACGATCGACTTGATGCAGTCCGGCATGTACATCATCGGCAGCCGCGTATCAGGCCCCAGGTAGCATTCGTACCTGCCCTCCTTGAGCGCGCCATAGAAAATCGCCACCGCGTAGTCGGTAGTTCCCGCGGTCGGCTCCGTTTTCCAGCTGATGATTCCCGGCAGTCGCAGCCCCCTAACGTCCAGCCCTAACTTCTCAAAGTAGTAGTTGCCCAGAAGCTCCCCGAATACCTTGGAGATGCCATAGAGTGTGTTGGGCCGTTGGAGCGTCTCATTGGGCGTGTTCACAGGTGGCGTGTCCGGCCCGAACGCCGCGATTGAGCTTGGAACGTTGACCTGCGTCACACCGGCGGACAGAGCAGCTTCAAGCACGTTGTACAGACCATTGATGTTGACAGCGTGCGCCGTTTGCCGGTTGGCCTCCGCGAGGGCGGACAGAATCGATCCCATGTGGTAGATCATGTCGACACCGTGGTCGGATACTGCGGATTCCACGTCAGATTGCACGGTCACGTCGAGCGTGATCGACGGCCCGCCATCGCGCACGTCATCCGGTAGGCGAGTACGGTGCCCGGCTGCGACAACGCTGTCGCTTCCATACTGCGCGCGCAGCGCCGGAACCAGCTCTGAGCCGATCTGCCCGGCGGCCCCCGTGACCAGTATCTTTGTCATATAACGCCCCTTGCCAAGTGTGAGCGGTGCTATTGTATATTCAACGGGTGGTGGAAACCATCGCGGATGTAGTTCGCCGCGACGAACCGGAAGCGGGCTGTTGCGAGGGGCGCGGTCGGATGCTGAACATATCCAGAGCCAATTGTTAAGACCAATGCCTGAACTCGACTA
The DNA here is from genome assembly GCA_034428835.1 of Dehalococcoidia bacterium. Taxonomy (GTDB): domain Bacteria; phylum Chloroflexota; class Dehalococcoidia; order Lucifugimonadales; family UBA1123; genus VXRN01. Next base: position 19,383 of record DAOUHG010000201.1, on the reverse strand, counting down.
CATTACAGTCAAGGGCTTCAAGAGTATCGCTTCGATCGAGGAATTGGAACTTGGCCTGATCACGGTGCTCATCGGCCCGAACGGGTCTGGGAAGTCCAATTTCATCGAGGTGTTCTCGTTCCTGAACGCGCTTCGTGAAGGGCGATTGCGCGAGTATGTGATCAAAGCTGGCGGCGCGGATAACGTGCTACACTTTGGCTCTCGCAACACCGAGACTTTGATGATACATGTTTCGTTCCGGGAAGAAAGGAATATGTATAGAATTGAACTTGGGTACACCGAGGCAGATGATCTGGTTCCCCTAGGGGAGACTGTTTACTTCTGGAATAAGAGACTATATCCAGATGAACCCTATAGTGGTCCACTCATTAGTGGTCCACTCATTTCTATTGACAGAGAAGCGGGAATCAGTCGTCGTCCTGCCAGAGGGATTCAGAGATATGTTGCCGGATACCTCGATTCGTGCAGGGTCTATCATTTTCACGACACCAGCCCACAGTCTCCCATGAAGAAGGTTGGAGATGTCAACGACAACCGAAATCTTCGCGCGGACGGCTCGAATCTGGCAGCGTTTCTCTATCTTTTGCGGGAGATGCACACGGATTCGTACAAGCTTATCGTTCAGACTGTGCGACAGGCGGCACCGTTCTTCATGGACTTCGACCTGGAGCCGGAGCGGCTGAACCCTGACAAAATTAGGCTCGTATGGGCGCACGCTGGTACGGATGCCTATTTCGACGTTTCTTCGCTTTCAGATGGGACTCTGCGCTTCATTGCTCTCACGACCCTGTTTCTACAGCCGAAGCAGTACAGGCCGTCTGTCATCATAATTGATGAGCCCGAGCTGGGACTGCACCCATACGCCATCACCTTGCTGGCATCACTGATCCGGCAGGTGTCAGCGGATACTCAGGTGATCGTGGCAACGCAGTCATCGCTGCTGCTGGACCATTTCGATCCCGAAGACGTGATGGTGTCAGACCGAATCAACGGCAGCGCCCAATTCACAAGGTTGAGCTCTGCGGAGCTGGAAAGCTGGCTGGAAGATTACAGCCTGGGACAGCTCTGGGAGAAGAACGAGCTAGGCGGACGGCCCAGACGGGAGTGAGCGATTGTCCAGATTGATAGTTCACGTCGAAGGTGTGACTGAGGAGAATTTTGTAAACAACGTCCTTGCCCCGCACCTATACAGTGTCGGATACACGACGGTCAGCGCGCGCCTCTTGGGAAACGCCCGTCAGCGCAATCGTCGGGGCGGAATCAGAAGGTGGGAGTCAGTTCGCAAAGATATTGTGAACCACATCTTGCAGGACTCCAGCGTTACCGTAACAACGATGGTCGATTACTACGGTCTGCCGAATACTTGGCCGGGGCGGAATCAGGCAAGCCGTGAACGGGCTGTTGGCGGCAAATCCGCCGCCGTGGAGGATGCCATTCTGAAAGACATCGCGGACTCGCTGGAGAACATTGACCCTCGGAGATTTGTTCCTTATGTGGTGATGCACGAGTTCGAAGGGCTGCTTTTCAGCGATCCCAATGGAATTTCTCGAAGTGTTGGAGACCCCTCTCTGTCGCCTGAATTTCAGAAAATTCGCAGGCAGTTCGCTACTCCCGAAGAGATCAATGACTCACCGGAATCTCACCCAGCCAGACGAATCACGAGGCTGTTCAGAGGGTATCAAAAACCACTGATGGGAGTTTCGGCAGCCCAGGACATCGGCCTGGATACGATCCGCCGCGAGTGCCCGCTATTCCACAGATGGGTCGAGCGGCTCGAGTTCAGGATCGCTTGTGGCTCACGCTGACCTTGGTGTGAAGTCCGCCCCGGATCTTGTAGTCCAGCGACACGGTCATGCTGCGTGGCCTACACAGCGACACAAGATCGTTCAGAATTCGATTGGCCGCATGCTCCTGGACGATTCCCACTCCGTCGTAGCTCAGCAGGTAGTACTTGAGCGACTTTAGCTCGATGCATAGCCGGTCCGGCACGTAGCTGACCTCCAGCGTTCCAAAATCCGGCAGGTCAGTCCAGGGACAGACAGCGGTGAATTCATCAGTGTCTATGACGACTTCCGCTCCGCTTTCAGGGTAGTCGTAGTCGAAGGCGAGCAGGCAGCCTGGGTCTATCTCTTCTTCGGACTTCGGCTTCCTGTGCAGGTCGTTCAGACCCTCGTAATGCCTCTGGAGTTCTTCAATAGTGGGCATCTGACTCCCTCTCTCATTTCATGGTGTCAACCGTGGGCCTCCTGTCATCTATACTACAGAGACGGAATCTTGCCGGAGGCCCAGAGTGACATGAAGGATAGCTAGGATGGCCAAGCCGATCAAACTGAGCACGCGCCGCCTGCTCCTGCGTCCCTTCGAGTTGAGCGACGCACCAGACGTGTACGAGTATGCCCAGGATCCGGAATGGGCGAAATTCCTGCCGCTCCCAAGTCCTTACACCCTCGGGGATGCCGAGGAGTTCGTCGCGCGGTCGTTCCTCACTGACTGGCACGTAAATCCCATCTTCGCAATTACCCTTAGTGGCAAAGTCATTAGATCGTTCGACGTCAGAGTGGACCCGCCAAACAGTGCTGCCGAAGTCGGCTACGCCATCGGCAAGCCTCACTGGGGCTGGGGCTTCATGGCAGAGTCGGGCGACGCGACCATAGCCTGGGCCTTCAAGGAATTCGATCTGACCAGGATTTGTGCACGAGCCGACCTGCAAAACCATCAGTCCTTGCGCGTGATGGAGAAACTCGGGATGCAAAGAGAAGGCATTGCCCGGAGCAGCGGACCCAGCGCCCACGACCCGAACATCCGCGAGGACACCGTGACCTACTCCATCCTACGGGATGAGTGGGAACTGGCCGCTAACTCGGCGAAGTGACCTACATCGGAATAGTTCTGAAACAATGGCCGCATCAGTAGACCAGCCGGCAGTCCAGGTCCGAGGACTTACCAAGGCGTTTGGGCGCACCCTCGTTCTACGGGGAGTCGATCTTGACGTGCCGCGAGGCACCGTGCTCAGCTTACTCGGCCCAAACGGCTCCGGCAAGACAACCCTCATCAGGGTGTTGGCAACGCTTACGAGACCTGACGCCGGCGATGTACGCATATGCGGCGCTGGACTCAGCAGGCAGGGAGCGCGACTCCGCAGGATGATCGGAGTCGTCGGACACGACCCACTCCTGTACGACGATCTGACTGCCCGCGAGAATTTTCGCTTCGTGTGCAGAATGTTCGATCTCGACCGCTCCGATGAGCGCGTAGAGGAGGTCACCGATCTGATGGGCATGACCGCCGATCTCGACAGGAAGATCGGAGCAATGTCCCACGGGATGAAGAAGAGGTTCAGTATCGCCAGGGCTCTGTTGCACGAACCGCAGGTTCTGCTGCTGGACGAGCCGGAGACTGGTCTCGATCAGGAGGCGTTAACTCTTCTGGACGCCGTGATCTCTCGCCAGGCGGAACCTATCAGGACGGTCATCATGACCACCCATAACCTTGAACGCGCGGTTGCCCTGGGTGACCGAATAGCCGTGCTCGCTGACGGTCGGATTGCGTATCACGAGTCTGTTGACTCATCGGACACTGATGCCGCTCGCCAGACGTACATGCGACACATAGGTTCCCGACGGTGAGTAGCTATCTGGGCGCGGTGTTCGCGATTCTGGCCAAGGACGTCCTGCTCGAACTCAGGACCAAGGACATCTTGGTCACAACCCTGGTGTTCGGCCTACTGGTAATCGTTGTGTTCAGCTTCGCGCTCGATCCCACTCCCACTATGGTCGCGACCGTTGCGCCTGGGATTCTCTGGGTGTCGTTCACATTCGGAGGCGTACTTGGGCTGAACCGTTCGTTCAGCATTGAGAGCTCTCGCGGCAACCTTCAGGGACTCATGCTCGCGCCAGTCGGACGTGACGCCATCTACTTCGGCAAGTTCCTCAGTAACTTCCTGTTCATGATGGGCGTGGAAGTGGTCATCTACCCCTTGTTTTTGATCCTGTTCAATCTTCCCTTGTATGTGTATTCGATGATCCCTGTGTTGGTTCTCGCGACAGTCGCGGTGGCGGCTGTCGGCACGGTGTTCAGCGCGATGGCGGTCAACACGCGCTCACGGGAGGTCATGCTTCCGGTCCTGTTCTTCCCCGTGGTCGTTCCCGTGATAATTGCCGCGACCGAGGCCACGGGAATACTGCTTCGGGAAGCCGTCCCAAGGGAGGGGGGTGCGCCTTATCTGCTGATCGGACCCGGAGTTTCCCTGTGGATACCGCTGCTCCTGGTCTTCGACGCGATTTTCTTGGTAATCTGCCCAGCGGCGTTCAGCTTTATAATCGAAGACTAGCAACTCGGAAGGCGACCCAAACCATGAACATACCCGACAACATTCTGGCCGAGATTTACCTTCATGCGCGGGAGGAGTTCCCGAACGAGTGCTGCGGTTGGCTGACCGGGCCAAGAGAGTCCGATAGTGTGGCTCACGTCAGGCGTGCGGTGAATGCCTATCAGCCCGCTGCGCATCCCACGGCCCCGGATCGGACCGCTGAGACTGCCTACGTGATCGACGGCGACGATCTGCTCGAATTAAACCGCACTATGGACGACCCGGAACCGCCTCTCGTCATCTACCACTCCCATCCTAAAGGTAGGGCGTACTTCTCAGAGACCGACCGTAGGGTTGCTACCAACCCCTGGGGCGACGGCCCGGTCTATCCGGTTCGGCAGCTGGTCGTCGGAATCGACACCGACCGCGTGGTCGAGGCGCGACTGTTCGACTGGGACGAATCCGAGATGGGCTTTGTAGAAGTGGCCAAATTCGACGGCGCGGACGTCTAGAGCACGGAAACGAGCGCCTCTCGAAGCTCTTCAAGCGTGCAGAAACCCTCGAACCTGCCGGACACTTTACCGTCTCGGTCGATGACGAAAGACCACTCGGTACTTGGCAGGTTCCACTCCCTCACGACAGGCGAGATTACCGCCTGTCCGAGGTCTCCTTGGATCTTATCCGGGTTGTCGTAGAGATCGATGTGAATGAAGTTTGCGCTGTCGGCGTACTCGTTCTTCAGGTCCCGTAGCACATCCACCTGAGGACCACATACGGCGTTGGTGCAGAACGCCGGACTTGCCATCACAATTACAGTCGGCCTGCCGCTCTCTACCGCATCCGCGATCGTCAACCGGTAGAGATCAGGGTCCTTGAGAGAACCGGTCGTCAACTGTGACAACTGTTCCACATCATCTGCGGTCCGGTTGACGCTCTTGATCGCTGCTTCCCCGAGCGCCGGGGCCTTCGCACTCTCCGGTACGTCGAAGTACAGTCTCGCTCGCTTCGGATTGCCGTCAGCGCCCAGGACCGTGGCCTGGATCGCCCACTCTCCGGACCTGTCGAATGTCAAGTGAGTGCTGTACAGACCCCGTTCGACAATAGGGAACGGCCTGAATAGCGCGAATGAAGTCTCGACGGGTTCCCCGAGCTCCTCCGGCTCCGGTTCGAAGAACGACTGTACCGTCGCTGACGGAGCATCAACGAGGCTGGTCTCGGACTGAAGGGCGAACGCTACCCTGTGCCTGCCCACACCGAGGTCTGGCGTGGCGAAAATCGCTTGGAGACCATCGTCCGATACTGGCCCGCGAATCAGCTCTTCAAATGCCAGCGGCTCGGGTTCCTGCAGGGAGGCCGCCTCACCATCGGGAACCGTGTTCCCTGATGCGGAACAGGACAGGGCGAACACCAGCAGCGACGCTAGCGCAATGGTCAGACGCATCTTACGAGTCCCTTGCGGGCTCCCCGCCGTCGTAGGAGCCAAATGTGAACGCGAACAATGAGAAGTCCGGCGAGTTGGATGCCAGCCTCAGCTCGCCCGATACAAACTCTGGCTGGTCAACCAGGAAATACATCCGCGATTCATCGACCTGAATATAGCTGCTTCCATCTGAAGCGTACATGATGTCTTTTCCGGCCCGCTTCTCTGGCACTGGGGCATCGTCCAGATAGACCACGACGTCGTACGGGCTGCTCATGCCTGGCGACATCACCGCATTCACGCTCGTCCCCACGAACTTGAACGCTACATAGTCCTCCAGGTCCATCGTTTCACGTGCGTGGATCAGGCTCTCTGCTGTGTTGAGCCACAGTCCTTGCAGGTAGAGAAAGTGGTTCCGGTGTTCGCCTGGGTCTGTGTACATCACCTCGGCGTCTGGACCCTTGTAGTACTCTTCGTGGAGTACATACGGCGGAACTCCGCCGGACATGAGCGTGCCATAGTTGCGTTCATACCCGGCATAAAGTTCGCGGGTCTGTCCATCCGCTGCGGAGGACGTCTCACCGGCGGCTTGGGCGATCGGAGGTCCGGGGTCTGTGTCCGTCGTGATCTCGCTGACGTCGTAGCCCGCTTCGGTCAGGATTTCGCGGATCTTCAGCTCTGTCTCGTCGTACTGTCCCTCTCCGAAGTGAGAGTACCGAATCTTCCCGTTGTGATCGATCAGATACTTGGCGGGCCAGTAGCGGTTGTTGAACGCTCGCCACGTACCGAATTCATTGTCCTGCACAATCGGATACTTCAGGTCGAACTTTCCCACTGCCTCCACCACGTTGTCATACTCTTCCTCGAACTTGAACTCGGGCGTGTGAACGCCGAGGATCACGAGCCCATGATCAGCATACTTCTCGTTCCACACCCTCACGTAGGGTAGGGTGCGAATGCAGTTGATGCACGTGTAAGTCCAGAAGTCGATCAGCACGACCTTGTTGTCTTCTTGCATTCCAGACAGCGTAAATGGCTCGGAGTTAATCCACTCGCCCGTCTCACGAAGCTCCGGCGCGGCCGGGTAGGAGCCGGTATCGACCGTCGGCTCCGACATCGGTGTGGGGGTGTCGGGAATGGTTGTCGCAGTTGGCAGGGGTGCGCTCGTAGGTGCTGGGGGTGGCGCCGTCGGGGCCGCCTGGACGGCCAGCGCAGGGCTTGTTGCCGCAGGCGCAGGGCTCTCTTCGCTGGATGAGCATCCGGCTGCGATCAAAGCGAAAGTGAATAGCAGGACTGGAAGTAACGGAGCATGTCGTTGGATGAAGCTACCTAGATAAAGCATGAAAGCGTCCTATGACTTACTGATTGACGAACGGTCGGCGCGGCGTTGTTGTGTTTCTGGTTACGCACTCTTTAGATGAGTCGGTTTCCCAAAGAGATTCACCTGTACGGTACAGTCAGTCAGCGTCGTCATTGATTGGGGAAACCTGTAGCGTTACCATGCAATATGAGAATGCTTTTCGCGGACAGTTCCCATTGGAGGCATCGTAACATGAAGGTTGGTTTTGTCGGAGTTGGGTTTATGGGTCGCCACATGGCGCGCAACGTGCTGAATGGCGGGCACGAAATGAGCGTGTTCGACGCCAACAGGGAGGCGGCCGACGAGCTGCTCTCTCTCGGCGCGACTTGGGCGAACAGCCCACGCGAAGCTGCTGAAGGCTGTGAAGTCACGTTCACCTCACTGCCAACGCCGCAGGTTGTGGAGGAAGTCGCGTCGGGCGAGGGCGGAATCCTGAGTGGCGCGGGGCGCGGGAGTGCTCTGTTCGACCTCAGTACCACCGACCCCAGTACCATTCAGCGCATCGCCGCGCGCGCTGAGGCGAGCGGAATTCAGGTCCTTGATGCACCGGTCTCCGGTGGTACCGGCGGTGCCGAGGCCGCCACACTGTGCGTGATGGTTGGCGGCGACAGCGACACCTACGATCGCTACAAGCCTGTGCTCGACCTGATCGGCGACAAGGTCATGTACTGCGGCGGACTTGGCTCCGGCGCGGTTTGCAAAATCGTCAACAACCTGGTTGGGTTGAGTGTTGGCGTGCTGCTCTCCGAGGCGTTCTCCGTGGGCGTCAAGTGGGGTGTGGACGCACAGACCCTCTACGAAGCAGTTTCTGGCAGCTCCGGTAACACAACCTCGATGCACGGCTATCCTAATGGGATCTTCCAGCGAAACTTTGAGCCCGGGTTCGCGCTTGACCTCGCCGCCAAAGACGTTGGACTCGCCACTCAACTGGGCCGCGAGATGCGCGTTCCAATGGAGATGTCCAACATTGCCCAGCAGCGTTACATCGACGGTCAGAATCGCGGATTTGGCCGTATGTCGGCTGGTGCAGTCGCGATCGTCCAGGAGGAGAGAGCCGGAGTCGAAATTGCGCCCAAAGGATAGCATCAGAGTGGATTCATGACCATAAAGCGAAATTATGACCATAAACTAGCTATGCCTCGACGCGTTGCGCACAATTAGAATCGCCCTGATGAACTCTGAAAGCGTAACAGCACAGCGATATGAGCAGACCACGCTCGCAAATGGTCTGTGCGTCGTCTCATGCGAAATGCCCCACACTAGATCGGTATCTATCTCAGCTTACGTGGGTGTGGGGTCCAGATACGAGGCCGATGATCAGGCCGGTGTCTCCCACTTCATTGAGCACATGGTGTTCAAGGGAACAGAACGCCGACCGGACCCTGTGGACATCAGTGCGCAGATCGAGTCCACCGGCGGGATGATCAACGCTGGCACGGAACAGGAGCTGACCGTCTATTGGTGCAAGGTCGCCCAGCCGTACTTCTCTGAGAGTTTGGACCTGCTCTTGGACATGCTTCGAAACTCGCTCTTCAGACAGGATGACATCGAGAAAGAAAGACATGTCATTCACGAAGAGCTCGCCATGATCAACGACTATCCGTCCTCGAGGGTTGACTCGCTGATAGACGAGATGCTCTGGCCGGATCATCCGCTTGGACGAGACATCGGCGGGAGTCGCGAGTCGGTCGACGCTATCGACCGTAACATGCTTTTGGAGCATATGGGCGAGTACTACGTCCCCTCCAACACTGTCATAAGCGTGGCTGGGAGTGTGCCCCATTCTGACGTCGTCGCTGAGGTTGAGAAGCTGTCGTGGGACTGGCCGGCCGGTCAGATTTCAGAACCGGCCCCCGTCACGCGGCATCAGCAGCAGGCGCAGCTCAGGCTGGAGTACAGGAAGACTGAACAGCTCCATCTTTCAATTGCCCTGCCTGGCTTGGCCCTGGACGATCCAGATATCTATGCGCTTGACCTGCTGAGCGTTATCCTGGGCGAGGGCATGAGCAGCAGGCTGTTCGTAGAGCTGCGCGAGAATCGGGGGCTGGCCTACGACGTTCACAGCGGCGTATCTCACTTCCGAGACACCGGCGCGTTCATTATCACGGCCGGCGTCGATCCCGCGAGCGCATACGAGGCGGTTCCCGCGATTCTGGAGCAGGTTGCCAGCGTCCGCGACTCCATTGACGACCGCGAGGTGAATCGCGCCAAACAGCTCGTTGCCGGACGCATGATGCTCAGAATGGAAGACACCCGAGCGGTATCAGCCTGGATGGGCAGCCAGCAGATGATACGCGGCTCAATGTTGGATGTGGACGATGTCGTGGATCGAGTGAGGGCAGTAACGACTGATGATCTGTGCCGCGTGGCATCTCAGAATCTGGTCGACGACCATCTTAACCTGGCAGTAGTCGGACCCTGCCGGGGCCGCAAGCGCCTGTCACGGCTTCTGAAGCTCTAGGCCTCCTACTCGCTTCCCCTGTAGTCTCTGAACGGACCGTCTCGCCAGTCCAGAGCTGCCTTGAGACCCTCTTCCTGCGCCATCCTGTTGAACTCTTTGACTATTGGCGCTTGGTGGGCAATCGCGTCGGTCTCAGCCGCGATGACGATGTCGCAGTGCATCGCCAGGTCGGTACCGCCCGCGATGCAGTAGCCGTGTACCCCGACGATCACGGGCTTGCTGAGGTTCAGGATACTATTCATCGTGTTTGGAGTACGCTTCATCCTGTGAATGTCAGCGCGGATGTTGTCCCGCTGCGCCTGCACCGTAGCCTGGGCCTCAGGCGTCGCGGGAGGCGTAATATCGTACCCTGCGCAGAACGCTCTGCCGTTCCCCCTCAGAGTCATTACGCGAACGTCCGGGTCGTCATCGGCCCGCTCCATGCAGTCCACGAGCTCGTCCTGCAGCTCACGGCTAAGCGCATTGAGCTTCTCCGGCCTGTTCAGCCTGACGCGACCGATGCCGTCTGACGTCTGGTATTCGATGAACTGATAAGCCATCCCGACCTCCCAGTCTCTAAACGTTGAACAGGACGTGTACTACGTCGCCGTCGCTGACGACGTACCCCTTGCCTTCCTGGCGTAGCACTCCCTGCCTCTTCGACTCAGCCTCGCTTCCCCACTGCACCAGGTCATCGTACGCTACGACCTCGGCCCTTATGAATCCTCGTTCCATGTCGGTGTGAATCGCCCCGGCTGCGCGCGAGGCGGAGTCCCCGTTCGTAATCGTCCATGCGCGGACATCTTTCGGACCCCCGGTGAAGAACGTGATCTGGTCGAGCGCCTGGTAGGACAATCGCACCATCCTGTCTAGCCCCGATTCCCCGATGTCCAGCGACTCGCGGAACTCGGCTTCGTCTTCGGGTGCCATCTGGCCAAGCTCCATCTCCAGACTCCCGACTAGAACAGCGGTCAGCACGTCAGTTTCTGCGACCTCGGAGTCGAGCCGTGCCTGGATATCACTGATCTGGTCTGCCTGGTCCTCGCCCGCGTTGACAACGACGATAACCGGCTTGGCAGTGAGGAACTGGAACTCGTTGACTCGTCTGTGCTCGTCTGTACTCAACCGATGATTTCGGATGGGTATTCCGGACTCGAGCCCTTCCTTTAGAACAGACATCAGCGCCCGCTCCCGAATTAGCGTGTCCCGATCCCCTGACCGCGCGCGCTTGCTGTTCTGGTCGATTCGCTCGATTCTTCGATCGAGAATCTCCAGGTCGGCGAATGTCAACTCGTAGAGCATGGTCTCGATATCTCGAAACGCGTCGACGCCATCGCCGCCGTCTGGTACGGAGGGGTCCTCGAAGCCCCTTGCGACAATCACCAGTGCGTCAGCGTTCTGAAGCTGGTTCAGGTACGTGCCGGAAACTCCCCTTGTCTTTCCCAGGCCATCGGGAGCCGCGGGAAGATCCACGTAGGTTACCTCAGCGGGAGTCGTCTTGGACGGCTGATAGATTTCGTTCAGCGTCTCAAGTCTTGCGTCCGGCACTTTGGCGACCCTAATGTTGGGCTTGGAAGCTCCGGAATACTGCGCGACCTGCGCCGATCCCCTTGTGGCAGCGTTGAATATGGTGGTCTTGCCGCTGTACGGCAGTCCAATGATTGTTATCTGCATATGGTCAGGCGTGCGGCGTCAGTCATCGAGGCTCCTGAACTCGCCGTCGATCACTTTCTTGTCCTTCCCCGCATCGTGCCGTGTCCCGTCCTGTTGGGGCGAGCCGGAAACGTCCATAAGCACTTCCCGCGGCGCTAGCAGCATGAATAGCAATCCCGCGCCGACCAGCGCCAGCAGGTCGTCGAATCTGCCCAAACCCCACGGAATGAAGTCCGGAACCAGATCGAACGGCAGAATTATGTACGCAATCGCCGCTGGGAGCAGCAGCTTCAGCCTGAACGGAACTCGCCCGTCCAGCATGAGCCTGAAAATCAGGCGTGGAATGCCCGTCATGCTCAGCAAGTACCACAGACCACGCAGCATAAGGCACCCCTCTCTCGTTCATGTACAGATTATAGCCCGATCTCGACCCCAGGGGAATCTAAGATTGTGGTTCGGGCGCTTTCCAACGCTCCCCAGTCACACTTCACCTTGCCCGACATGGGGCCTGCCAATACAATTCATCAAACAACGTCGATATGCGGACCCATCGACGCGAGGGAGTAACCACGGAATGACCACGCTCCAGGAGACAGACCCGCAGGTTGCCGAAGCCATCGCAGCCGAAATCCGACGTCAGCGCGAAAACATTAACCTCATTGCCTCAGAGAACTACGCGAGTCGTGCTGTCCTGGAGGCTCAGGGCTCTGTAATGACCAACAAGTACGCCGAAGGTTATCCCGGAAGGCGTTACTATGGCGGATGCGAGTTCGTCGACGTCACCGAAAGTCTGGCGATTAACCGCGCTAAAGAACTCTTCGGAGTCGATCATGCAAATGTTCAGCCTCACTCCGGAGCTCAGGCCAACATGGCCGCCTATTTCGCCACGATTCAGCCAGGCGACAAGGTCATGGGACTCAGTCTGGACCATGGCGGGCACCTCACCCACGGGAGCCCCGTGAACTTCTCAGACAAGCTGTACGAGTTTGTACCATACACCGTGGACCGCGAGCTTGAGTTGATTGACTACGACGAAGTACGGCATCTTGCCAAGGAGCACCGTCCGAAGATCATCGTCAGCGGCGCGACCGCGTACACGCGCACCATCGAGTTCAACAGGTTCCGCGAGATCGCCGACGAAGTGGACGCGATACTCATGGCGGACATTGCTCACATCGCCGGACTGGTCGCAGCAGGGGAGCACCCTTCGCCTGTGGGCCATGCCCAGCTCGTCACCACTACTACTCACAAGACTCTGAGGGGCGCTCGCGGAGGCATGATCCTTTGCGACAAGGATCTCGCCCGCAACGTGGACCGCGCTGTCTTTCCCAATGCGCAGGGAGGACCGCTGCAGCACGTCGTAGCCGCCAAGGCGGTTACCTTTGGAGAGGCGATGACTGACGACTTCGCCGCCTACCAACGACAGGCGCGCGCCAATGCAGTAGCTCTGGGAGAGGCCCTGACCGGCGGCGGCCTACGGCTGGTGTCCGGCGGTACCGACAACCACATGGTCCTCGTGGATCTCAGACCTCTGGACGTCACCGGACGCCAGGCCGAGGACGCCTTGGGCCGGGCCAACATCGTGGTCAATCGCAACGCCATCCCGTACGATCCGAAGCCACCGCGTGTGGCAAGCGGCGTCCGACTCGGTACCGCAGCCATCTCAAGCAGAGGGTTCAAGGAGAACGACGCCCGCCGAGTGGGGGAACTCATCCTCAGGGTGCTTGGCGACATCGACAACGATGCCGTTCAGTCCCAGGTACGCGACGAGATACTCGAAATGGCGCCGAGATTCCCAATCCCAGGGATAGATTTTTGACGGAGCCAGTGTATGCCGAAAGTTAGGGACGCGATACGACTTGTAGAGAGGGACGGATGGCGGCATGTGCGGACACGGGGAAGCCATCGACAGTATCGTCACTCTGATAAGCCTGGAAAGGTGACCATACCGGGACATCCAAGTAAGGACCTGTCGCCGTCAATGTGGAACAGCATCTTGCGACAAGCGGGACTCAAGGGGGAGAGGCAATGAAGCTAAAATACTCTGTGGTCTTCGAGCGAATGCCTAACAACTACGGAGCTTACACGCCGGATTTGCCGGGCTGTATTAGTACGGGCGATACCTGGGGAGAAGTCCAGGAGATGATTCGGGAAGCAATCGCCTTTCACATTGAGGGCATGATGGAAGATGGCGAACCGCTGTCCGCGCCAAAGTTTTCGATCAGCGAGGCAATGGCCTACCATGTCGCGAGCCTCTCCGAGGACGGAGAATTCGCTCCCGAGCTGGAGACCACATTCGGCATAATTGAAGTCGAGGTCGGAATGCCACTGACAGCCAAGGTGAGCTGATTGCGGCGACAATGCGGACACTCGACACTAATCATAGTAGAACGTGCCTGAACTACGGTCTCCCCCAAAACTTCAGCGTGTAGCCGACGCTGCGCTCAACCTCCATCCGTTCATGATGATCAATACCGTATATGAAGGTTACAGATGATGAGTTGATGTGGAGATTTGATTCCCCGCTACTTTCGCGGTATTCTGAAGAGATTCGCTTGTAAGATGCGATCAGTCATATTGGGAGGAATGATTATGCCAAGGCGTGATACATTCAACTATGCATATCGGGTTGGACGAAAAGTATCCCATCGTGGGGTTACGAACAATCCAGCGCGCCGCGCAGGGGAGCATAGGCGCGTGCGCCCCGGTGGGAAACTGACTGTTGAAGGTCGGGCCAAAACACGTGCCGGAGCATTGCGTGTCGAAAGGCGTCAGCCCAAGACCAGAGGCTATCACGCCTGATCCCTTGCCCAAGTCGGTTTCATAACAGTCGGTTGTCACGGGAAGCGACGATGGAGTTCGCTGCGATGCAGGAATCTGAACAGCATGACCACGTCGCCTTCCAAGGTGATGCCTAGGCGATAGTTACCTATCCTGATCCGGTAGTGGTGGCCTCTGGCGGATCTCACCTTGGCTATGCCCGGGATTTCGGAGATGGTCGATGCTGTCTCCAAAGTTTCAATGGCCCGGGAGACTCTGCGACGTAAATCCGCGTTGCCTACTCGCCTGATGTCACGGTTGAACCTGGGGCTCGGTTCAATCTCCATCCGCTCCCCGTAGTATTTCCCTGAGCTCTTCCATGTTGCCGCGTTCGTCGGTCATACTCTCCTCTATTGCCCTACCGATCGCTGCGTCCTCCTCCTCGTCGGTGGCGTGTATCAGCCCCAGACTCCGCTCTATGGCCGTACTCTCCTCTTCGGTTAGTCCGTACAGGTCATAGACCAGCTCGTCTATCTTCCATTCTTCCTGGTCCGTGTCCGCGTCGGGGTCGGCGGCCTTGGCTTCAAGGATTTGATTGACAAGCTCAACGACAGGGATTTGCTGTTGGGGTGACGCATCAGGGATGGGTAGCTTTTTCCAATCGTCAGGATAGAGATGGATGTTACTGCGCCGGTTTGCACGAAGAAAACTCTGCGATACACTCGAATTCATCACGCCAAGCAGGAACTTTACGAAAAATCGACGGCTAATTCCTTCAAGATGTTCGCGTTCCGGCAAATCTGGTCGCCGTGGCTCCTCATCCCTGTAGCGTGTTTGTCTCTTGATTGATCTGTTCCGGACGCCGGACAAGCTATGCCAGGGTAGGAATGACCAAGCTGAGTGGTTGTGAAAGAGATTTTGGTTGTCATAGGCAACACGCAGTTTCTCTACGCCCGCGGCCATATCGACTGAGATCAGCTTTTCCTTGACTTCATAAATCTCCGGGAATGTTGGACGACTGAACAAGGCAGGCGCTCGTTTCGTTCCCCATTCGAGCCACTTGGTGGTAATGGGGATCCATCTTGATAGGTGCTTCCCCTCGACAAAAGGCTTCGGATGGTGTTTATTTTTCGTGTCTGAAACCAAATCCTTTAATTCAAAGTCACCTCGTGCCTTTCTTTCGTGAGCATGAACGACCATTCCCTTTGTGATATAGCAAATCTCGGCTAATGCTACCGTTTGAACGGAGAAAGGTTGCATACGAGTATCTTGCGGGAAAAAGACTCGCTGGGTGAGTCTGCTTTGCTGATTGGTCGGCAAGATACTGGTCGTGCCGAATTTAGGATAATGTACCCGACGTTCAGGTTCGTTGGCTCTGCCATCTGACTTTTGGAACAGATATGTGACGTTTCGCACGGCAGCATCGAAGATTTTAATCTTGCTGAAGAAATCAAGTCGCAGTATCCGACTGTTTGCGAGGAACCAATCTCGCGATTTCTGTGCGTACTTGGCGTGGCAGTATGCGTCCGAGACTATCAACGTCGTGAAGCCACCGGGCCTGAGTAGCTTGTAGCTCCTCTCCATGAAAGGAACGTACAGATCCCACTTTTCCCAGAGTGTCTCATATCGGCCACTGTCTAGAATTCTCCGACGCAGTTCAAGATGCTCATCACCTGAATCCGCTCTGACATATGGCGGGTTGCCGATCACCACGTCAAACCCGTCGGTCACGCCGAACATGTACTCTGCATCGAACCAGTTTGCGCTTGCGTTCTGGTCGTATGGGTCCCATTGGCTGAGCTTGTCGGCGTCTGCCGCGGGAAAGTCAGCCTCCTGCAATGCCGCGGCTAACTCGTCTCTCAGCCTCTTATCCTGCCTACGGAGTCAGCTTTTGCTGGCGAGTGGTGGCGTGGAAGTGCCGCTCTCGGTTGTCGTTGAGCTGCTGCTGGATCCGGTTCACGGCGTCGGTCTGCCCCAGAGTCAATTGCTGCGGCCTGCTCAGTCCCAGCAGCGTATTTGCGGCGACGAACCGCGTCTCCAGGTTGGGCAGCGGTTTGATGTCGTAGTTGTTGTCCGGGTCTTCGTCCGGCTGCTGCTCTATGGCGAGCGATATGAAGAATCGCAGCTTGGCTACCTGCGTGGCGACCGGCTGGATGTCCACTCCGAAGATGCTGTTCTGAATGAGGTACAGCTTGCGCCCGAAGTCGGAGTCGCGGTACTTCTCGAAGGTGTCGCTGATTTCTTTAAGTTCCGCGTCGCGTTCCTGCTGGCTGACGGTGTCGAAAGCGGATGTGGCGCGCCGACCCGCAAGCTCCTTTTGCAGGGACTCCCACTCACAGTTGGATGGATCGAGACGGTTCAGCGCAAGGGTGAGCTTGTGCAGCGCTCCCATTGGAAACGCGCCGGAGCCGACAGCAGGGTCCAGCACCTTGAATTCAGAGATGGCTCGGACGAGTCCCTTTGTCTCTGCGTCGTCGAAGAGATCGTTGGCGTCGTCGAAAGCGTCCTCGTAGTCCAGCAGGTAGTGGAGCCTTTCGCGCCAGAACTTGCCGTCGCCGTCCGTAGGTGATGTACTCTCCGCTAGCGATTCGACCAGCGCCTCGTCCACCATGTAGTCCACCACCGGACGCGGAGTATAGTACGAACCCGTCTGCTTGCGCGCGGTCTCCCTAGTCTCGGGATTGTATGCGGCCAGCAGGTTCTCGAATACCTTACCCAGCAGCTCCGGGTCCAGCGCGACCTCCTGCTCAGTCGGCGTGTTCTCCTCAACGGTGAACTTGTAGCGGTTGAACAGCGGGATGAGTCCGACAGCCTGTCCTGAGCCTGTCGAAGGATCGAAGAACAGGCGGTTCGGGATGGATAGCTGACCGTACTCCCTAGTCCTAGGTTTGATCACGTTATCACTGAAACAGTCGATACGGTATCCGCCGTTACCAGTGGAATCAAAGGTGTCTAGGCAGTCGAACAGTCCGCCGTTAATGAAAGGGGTTTTGGCGAACAATTCCAACAGAGTGTCGGGATCCCGTATTTCGACGCGGTGACGGTACACCGAGAAATTACGGTGGTCAGTGCGGGTCCCCCTGCTAAACCGTCGTCGCCCAATCTCCGTGTTCAGCGTGGCGAAGAACAGATTCTGCAGCACGGCGCGATAGTAGGAATCGCCTGTGTCACGGTCGTAGTCCTTCAGCAGCCTGCGGACCTGCGCTTCGATGAACAGATCGTCGGAGACCAGACCCTTCTCCTTGATGAACCATACGAACAGCAGCCGCGTTATGAGCCGGATGACGTGCTCTTCCGGTGACAGCGTTATGGACTCGTCCTTCGGGAACTTGGCATCCTTGACCGCACGCTCGAACCAGCCGAACAGGTCGCGGTAGAAGCGCTTGTTCAGCTCCTCGGTGTCGAGCGCGTCTAGCCACGCCGCCAGGAGGCCGTCGAAGTTGGCAGTGCGGTTGTGACTGTCAATCCACTTCAGCCGATCGCTGAGCGACAGCTCGGAGAGGATGTCCAGGTGTGCTCGGTGAGGATTGACGGGGTCTATCTCGCGTATCAAAGACACGCTTCCGAGCACGCTGCGTTCCGGGTCACGCTTTTGGGCGCGACGCTGAAGAAAGGCGAGCGTGAGCAGGTCGGCGCTGGTGCGGAAGATTACCACAGTCGGGGCGGCGGAGAGCCGCTTGTTTATCTCGCGTGTGAAACGCGCATACATGCCACGCGGGTAGCTGTCGCCGTGCAGTTCAACTGCGACGAACAGAAAGCTCTTCTCCCTGCCCGCGTCAAAGTCACTCGCGTTGTCGAACAGCGCGAGCTGCGACTTGGCCTGCGCCTGGATTTCGTCGTCTGTCACCTGAAATATGATCTGCGCTGAGCGAGCGCTTGAGATGAACTCCCCCTCCGAGGTCGTGCCCGGGGTCTGAGCGGGAAACCGCTCGATGAAGTCATGGACGTCGCCCGTCTGATCCGAGAGAGTCTTTGCGCTCTCATAGCCCAGTGACGCAAAGAGCCCGCAGGCGGCAGATGCGAAGTCGTTACCGGGAATCGCGCCAAGCGCGGATCTGATTTCGTCGAGTGATGTCATTTGGCGCTCCGTGGCAATTTGGATTAGCCTGCTTGCTTCGCCTCCGAGCCTGGCATCACCAGCCAGGTAATAAGCTCGAAGTCCTCCGCGCTGGTGGGAGTCTCGAACTGGTCGGTTAGAATGAATCCCAAGTTGCCTCCCAGACCTCTAGCTTGGGTTTCGCCGTGTGCCCGCCCTATGTGCGCGACAACCTTCTCCAGCAGAACTTCGTAACGCGACATGTTCCCGCCATTACTAGTTTCTTGGTTGAACCAGTCGCACAACTCCAATATGGGCTGGGACTCTCCGGACGTGACGCTATCGAATAGCTCCAGCGTCTGCTTCGCGTTGGCGCACCCGAAGCGGACACGACCATCATCACGGATGAAGACGAGGTAGAACGGATGCACTGGGCTGGCCACTCCTTCCTGGGAGCTGTCGCTAGCGTTGCGCTGCTTCAGGAAGAATATGACGCCGGATCCAGTCGGACTTACCGGATTCGTGACGGCGTACGCGCCGGAGGGAAGCTCCTCCAGAGCGTCTCGATTCTGTTCTAGATATCGGAGAAGTTGCGCAAAGAAGTAGTCCAGCGTGAAGTCTCCCATCGCGGGGCTGTCGTCGAGATCGTCGAGGTCCGGTACTTCTTCTAGCAGCCGCATCAGCTGCTGGTCGCGGAATGATAGCTCCTGGCTCGCGCTATCCTTGACTTCGTCCGGGTTGAGCAGGTCGTCTTGACCGGTTGCAGCCATATCCGCGAGTGCCATCCTCGCCAACACCCTACTCTCCAGATTCAGATACACGTTCATGTCATCCGTGGGCCAGAAGTTGACCATGCTGACCGACTTGTTGCGGGAGCCGATGCGGTCGATGCGCCCGAACCTCTGTATGAGCCGAACGGGGTTCCAGTGGATGTCGTAGTTCAAAACCGTGTCGCAGTCCTGAAGGTTCTGACCCTCCGATATGCAGTCGGTGGCAATCAGAAGGTCAATCTCTCTCGTTGTGCCGTTCTCTGTGCGATTCCTGGCTCTGGGAGCGAAGTTGGTCAGGATCGCGTTGAAGTTATTATCTCCGAGGGTGGTGCGAGTGGCGTCGCCGGACACCATCGCCATGTTTAGACCCAATTCTTCGGCCAGGTCTCCGAGGTGCTTGTACAGGTACTCAGCGGTGTCCTTGAAAGTAGTAAACACGAGCAGCTTGCGGTTGGATTTGTCGTCCTGATCGATGCTAGGGTTTTGGATCTTGTTGCAGATGGTACGAACTAGGGCCTGTTCACACTAATTGAGTTGAGGATGGTAGTATGGGTACATGGAACTCACACAAGGTCAATACGAACTGATTGAGCCTCACCTGCCTGTGCAGCGTGGCAACGTGAGGATTCCGAACC
>DAOUHG010000200.1:0-27341 GCA_034428835.1 Dehalococcoidia bacterium | reverse complement strand
AGCGCTGGTGTGGGATGGAGCGAGAGGACACCGCAGTCGGCTGGTGGATGTGGTGGGACTGCCGACGATCGTGCAGCCTGCTTATAGTCCTGAGCTCAATCCTGCTGAGCGAGTGTTCGAGGAGGTCCGACGCTGGGTGGAGGGCAGGATATACGGGAGCATCGAAGAGAAGGTGGAGGCAGTGAACGCCTATCTGCGTGAGTTGGAGTCTGATCCCGGACGGGTGCGGTCGCTTGCTGGATGGGACTGGATAGAGGAAGCGGTCCAGAGTCTACCACCCCACTATGCGGCCTCCTCAGACTGAAATGGTATGAGCTTGTCGAAGCATCTGGTCAGCAGACCCTTCGCTTCTCTCAGGGTGACAGATTGGGGAAAATCGAAAGACCCTGCCATCCGTAGAACGCTGTCTACGGAATCTTCTATGATGGTGGTTGAGGTAATGAATTTGAACGACCATCGGAACAGCGATATCCGCAACATAGCCATCATAGCCCACGTCGACCACGGCAAGACCACTCTGGTCGACGCACTGTTGAAACAGGGCCATGTCTTTATGGCACACCAGCAGGTGGGAGTCTTGATCATGGACACCAACCCGCTCGAGCGAGAGCGTGGCATCACGATTCTGGCTAAGAACGCCTCGGTCTCCTACGGGGGCACCAGGATCAACATTATCGATACGCCGGGCCACGCCGACTTCGGCGGCGAGGTGGAGCGTATCATGAACATGGCCGACGGCTGTCTGTTGCTGGTCGACGCCGTGGACGGCCCCATGCCGCAGACCACTTACGTACTGCGCCAGGCACTACAGCAGAACGTCATCCCAATGGTAGTTGTCAATAAGATAGACCGACCCGATGCCAGGGTGGCTGAGGTAGTAGAGATGATCCAGGATCTATTCCTGGACGTGGCCACGGACGCAGAGCAACTGGATTTTCCCGTGCTCTATGCGTCTGCCCGTGACGGTTACGCCACAATGAGACCGGGCGAGACCGGGACGGATATGCGACCCTTATTTGAGGCGATTCTGGATTCGGTGCCGCCACCGACCGGGGACCCCGACGCCCCTCTGCAAATGCTTGTTGCGGCACTTGACTACGATAACTACCTCGGACAGGTAGCCGTCGGCCGGATCACCAACGGCACGCTCAGACTGCGGGACGAAGTGGCCCTGCTGGGCAGCGGCGCGGAGCCCACTTCCCACATCGTCGAGCGCATATTTGTGTTCCGCGGGATGGAAAGAGTTGAAGTCGCCGAGGCTCATGCCGGAAACATAGTGGCAGTCACGGGTCCTGAGGGCATATCCATTGGCGACACCATCGCCTCTCTCGAAAGTCCGGAGGCTCTACCTGCAATTGACATCAACGAACCGACGGTGCGGATGACGTTTGGTGTCAACACCTCCCCTTTCATGGGCAAGGAGGGAGATTACTGCACTTCCCGCAATCTCCACGAACGGCTGACAAGAGAGTTGCGGACGAACGTCAGCCTGCGCGTTGAGACCACGCCCAGCCCCGACGTGTTCGTGGTTGCAGGACGGGGTGAGCTGCACCTATCCATCCTGGTTGAGACCATGCGCCGTGAACAGTTCGAATTCCAGGTGTCCCGCCCAGTGCCTATCACCAAAGTGATCGAAGGCAAGGTACACGAACCCTACGAGATCCTGAATGTCACCACCCATGAAGAGTACGTCGGCGTGCTGACCGAATACCTGTCGGCCAACATGGGCCAACTCAGGGACATGCGGTACGGTGAAGACGGTTACGTGTACCTGGAGTACAAGATTCCCACGCGCGGACTTATCGGTTTCAACGCCTTCTTTCTACGCACCACCCGTGGCGACGGTATGAAGAGCAGTATCTTTACGTCGTACGAACCAATGGAAGGTGAAATTCAGTCCAGACGGGGCGGCGTCCTCGTGGCATCCGACGCCGGTGTAGCTGTCACCTATGGTCTGTTAAACGCCCAAGGCAGGGGCGACACGTTCATCGACCCCGGCGCCAAGGTCTACTCCGGCATGGTAGTCGGCTCCCATCGCCGCGAGGGCGATATCGAGATCAACGTCTGCAAGGAAAAGAAGCTGACCAATATCCGTTCGTCGACGGCCGATGTGGCAAAACGCTTAAAGGCCACGGCGAGAATGAGCCTCGAGGAAGCGCTAGCGTTCATCTCTGATGACGAACTCGTGGAGGTCACTCCGCAGAGCCTGCGACTGCGCAAGATGGACCTTTCCGCCGTTGACCGCAAACGCAAACGCCGGAAAGTGATCCGCGCGCGCGACTAGGCGTCCCCGAACAGTTGGCCTGAATCGGAAATGGTGGGGAAGGGGAGACTCGAACTCCCACGCCTTGCGGCACATGATCCTAAGTCATGCTCGTCTACCAATTCCGACACTTCCCCGTATGTCTTCCCGACGCGCGCAATTATAGTGGGAGCGCAGTTTACGTGTCGAATTCCGGCCATGTAATCGCAGGACCGAAAATGCTAAAATATCGGCGTGGAAACCCCTTCTCATGTGGCCGCTCACTAAAGGCCGCAACGAAGCGGTAACATACGTTAAGAGCAATCAATCAATTAGAGGTGAGGCATAGATGGCGAAGCAGTTTCGGTTCGACTCAGACGCCCGTCAGCAGTTAATGTCCGGCATCGATACATTGGTGGCGGCGGTTGGAGTAACTCTCGGCCCTGCCGGGAGAAACGTCGTGTTGGACAAGGAGTTTGGACGTCCATACGTCTGCAGCGACGGTGTAACGATTGCCAAGGAAATCGAGCTGCAAGAGCCGTTCCCCAACATGGGCGTCCAGCTTGTCAAGGAAGCCTCCAGCAAGACCAACGACGACGTTGGCGATGGCACAACGTCCTCGACTGTGGTCGCACAGGCCATGATCCGCGAAGGCTTCAGAGTGTTGACGGCGGGGGCCAACCCGCTGGCCCTCAAGCGCGGCATCGAGATGGCTGTCAGCGGCGCACGAGACGAGATCCGGGCGATGGCTAGACCCGTCGACGGCAAGGAGCAGATCGAGCAGATCGCTGTGCTCTCAGCCCACGACACCGAGATGGGCGAGCTCATCGCGGGCGTACTCGACAAGGTCGGCCCGCATGGAATCGTAACGGTCGAGGAGTCCCAGGGGCTAAGCTACGAAATCGACTACGTTGAGGGGATGCAGGTCGACCGAGGCTACCTCTCAGCTTACTTCGCTACGAACCAGGACAGGATGATAGCTGAGATCGAAGACCCCTACATTCTGGTGACGTCATCCAAGATCTCGGCGGTCAGTGAGCTGCTGCCAGTTTTGGAACAGGTCTCCCAGGTTTCCAGGAATTTCGTGTTGATCGCTGAGGACGTCGGCGGTGAGGCACTGGCGACTCTGGTGGTCAACAAGATTCGTGGCACGCTCAACTGCCTGGCGATCAAGGCTCCCGCATTTGGAGACCGTCGCAAGGCAATACTTGAGGACATGTCGGTGCTCTTCGGCTGCCAGGTCATCAGCGAGGACACGGGAAGGACGCTGGACTCAGTGACGGTCGCCGATCTCGGCAGATGCGGCCGTGTGATCTCGGACAAGGACAACACTACCTTCGTTAATGGCGGTGGCGCACAGGACGCGATCCAGGCCAGGGTCAGCCAGATACGCTCGCAGGCTGAGGACACTACATCCGACTACGACCGTGAAAAGCTCGAGGAGCGTGCAGCCAAGCTGTCCGGAGGAGTGTCAGTGCTCAGAGTGGGCGCTCCAACCGAGATAGAGCTGCGCGAGAAGAAGCAGAGGCTCGAAGACGCACTCTCCGCCAGCCGCGCGGCCATGGAGGAAGGGATCGTGCCCGGCGGCGGGACGGCGCTGCTACGCGCGGCCCAAAGGGCTGTTGCCAGCATCGAGGCCGAGGGTGATGAGCTCACGGGAGTAAACCTCGTGCGGACAGCCGCCGAAGAGCCCATTCGTGTAATCTCAGCGAACGCCGGCCTCAGCGGCGAGGTCGTGCTCCACCGAGTTTCCTCGCAGGAGGGAGACTACGGTTTCGACGCCGAGTCCGAACAGTACGGCAGCATGTTCGATATGGGAATAGTCGATCCGGCCAAGGTGACCAGGGCAGTGCTGGAGAACGCGGCAAGCGTCGCCGGTATGGTGCTCACGACGGAAACGCTGATCACCGAACTGAATCCGATGAAGCTCCCCGCGCCGTACGATGATTAGTGGATGGTCGTGAGTGACCGGTTGATGGTTAGAACTGTGTGAGTCGCAGTCGGCGCCGGAGGATCTTGGCATCCCACCGGCGCCCTGCCGCTATCCGCTGACCACTGAGCATCTAAACAGGGCACATTTGCATGACCGATCAGATCGAAGATGGCTCCATAGTCGACCAGGCTTCAGATCCCAACGCCACCATTCAGGTAAAGGGTGTTACGAAGCGGTTCGGCTCACACGTCGCCGTTGACAACCTGTCGTTTGACGTCAGGAGGGGCGAGATCATTGGATTCCTCGGCCCTAACGGCTCCGGCAAGACCACGACCATGCGAATGTTGACGTCCTTTTATACACCCGATTTGGGCTCAATCACCATCAACGGCGCCGATACTCAAGAGAGCGACCTCGTCACGCGAGGGGCGATAGGTTATCTGCCTGAGAACAACCCTCTGTATGAAGACATGCTCGTAGCAGAGTACCTTGCGTTCGTCGCGGAACTTCGCGGACTGCACGGCTCTGAGCGCAAGACCAATATGGATCTTACTGTCGAAGAGACGGGAATCCAGGAGGTCTTCTACCGGCCGATACACGAACTGTCCAAGGGATACCACCAGCGGGTCGGACTCGCCCAGGCGATTCTTCACAGGCCGTCGATTCTGGTGCTCGACGAACCGACAGAGGGGCTTGACCCGAACCAGCGGATCACGATTCGCGATCTCATCAGGCGCCTCGGCGGCGAACGCACCGTGCTGCTCAGCACACACGTCATGCAGGAGGTTGAGAACACCTGCGAGCGGGTGTTGGTTATCAGGCGTGGAAAGCTGGTTGCCAACAGCCCGGTGCAGGACCTGCTCCAGCAGACGCTTGAGCTACGGACTGTCCATCTCGAAGTCGATGGCAGCCACGTCGAGGCCGGGTTGGCCGGGATTGAGGGTATTACTTCCGTTGAAAGCATGGGAATAGAGTCCGGCAGGAAGCGCTACAGGCTGTCGGTGTCTGCGGAAGCCGATCCAAGGGGCGACATCTTCGAGTTGGCTAAGTCCAAGAGCTGGACTCTGTGGGAGCTGCACGAGGAGCGACCTCGGCTGGAGGATGTGTTCCACCACCTGACCGCCGAAGGCGAACAGTCCGGAGGCAAGTCCTAGACATATGCGCTCACCACTGTTCTCACTGGTCAAGAAGGACGTAAAGAGCTACTTCGACCAGCCCACCGCGTACATCCTGATTGTTCCGTTTGTCGCGGTTCTTGCCTACGTCTACTTCAGTCAAGCACTGCTCACGGCCGAGGCTTCACTCAGGCCGATGTTCACGGTGGACTTTCAGATCGACAGCCCTTCCCTACCCTGGCTGCTTGCGATATTCGTCCCGGCCGCGACCATGCGACTACTGGCCGAGGAGAACCGTGACGGAACCATGGAACTCCTGTTGACCCACCCGATCCGTGGTTGGATCGTGCTGCTATCTAAGTTCTTGGCTGGGTTCATTTTCGTAGGGTTCGCGATTCTAGCCACTGTAGGCATCCCAATAGCGGTGACCACTGCTGGAAACCTGGACATCGGCGCGGCAGTTGGACAATACGTCAGCAGCCTGTTTTTGGCGGCGGCTTTTGTTTCCATAGGTCTATTCACGTCGAGCCTGACTCGAAACCAGATCGTGGCCTTCATCCTCGGCCTCTCGTTCACGATGATACTCATGGTCATGGGGTTGGACATTGTCGCGATCACGCTGCCGCAGCGACTGGCTTCCCTTCTGCAGGATCTCAGCCCGGTAACTCACTTTTCGAGCATCGCGCGCGGAGTCATACACCTTAGAGACGTACTCTACTTCGTCGCCCTGATATCTACCTTCATGAGCGCGACCTTCCTGGTAGTCAGGGGGCGCACACTCAGCCACGCGTCGACGCAGTACCGCAATCTGCAACTCGGCACTGTAGGTCTCATCGTAGTCAGCCTGCTTGTAGGGTGGTCGGGCAACTCAATAGGCGGCCGAATCGACTTGACCCAGGACAGGCTGTTCACACTCAGCCCGGCCACCATAGAGATTCTCGAAGGTCTGGACGACATCCTGACACTGGAGCTCTTCGAGTCCAGAGAGCCTCCCGTGCAGGTAGCAATCACGGCCCGCGACGTCGGCGACTTCCTTGAGGACTTCGCGGCCAGCTCCGGTGGGGACGTCAAACTTGTCAGGCGTTTCCCGGCGGACGATGAAGACGAGGCGCGGAAAGCGCAGCTTGCAGGTGTGCCTCCCGTGCAGTTCAACGTCCAGAGACAGGGCGAGCTCCAAATCAAAACCGGCTATCTTGGCCTCGCAATGACCTACGTGGACAAGCGGCAGGTGATCCCATACGTCACGAGCTTCGATGGATTCGAGTATCAGTTGGCGTC
The DNA here is from genome assembly GCA_034428835.1 of Dehalococcoidia bacterium. Lineage (GTDB taxonomy): Bacteria > Chloroflexota > Dehalococcoidia > Lucifugimonadales > UBA1123 > VXRN01. The sequence continues at coordinate 20,773 of DAOUHG010000200.1, read as the reverse complement.
TATCGCCAACAGAATGTTGGAAGAGAATAAGAAGACAGTGGCATTCCTGACAGGCCACGGGGAAGCCGGACCGTCTGCCGGGTACCGTACGTTCGCTGGGCTTCTACTCGACTCCTATCGAGTCAGGGAGTTGGATACCACCGAAGACCCAGACATTGACCTCTCCGATGTTGACGTCCTGATCGTCGGCGGACCAACGAGCTCGATTTCTGACGAGACAGCCAATGCCATCAGGCAGTATCTGATTGGGGGCGGAAAGGCGATGATCATGGTGAATTCCGTGGTCATCGACCAGAGCAGGCTGATCGCGTCCAGAAACCGCAACAGCTTCGGATATCTGCCCGAGGAGTTCGGGATAATAGTCGAAGACGACTTGGTCTTCGACCTCCAGTCAAACGAGACGCTTTCGTTCAATACAGGAGTAGGAAGCGTCTTCCTGCCCTACCCGTTCTGGATGCGTGTGCCGGTGACCGACAGTAAGGTAGCTGGAAATGTGGGTTCTGTTCTCCTGCCCTGGGCCAGCTCAGTCGGGATAGCCGAGTCTGAACGCGGTCGCGTCGAGGTCGTGCCTCTACTTGAGACGACGGAGTTCGCAGCGATCGACTTCAACTACGGCGACGTGCGACCCAACTCGCCCATTTTCGAGGAAGTCACTCGGGGCAACTTCGTGCAGGCGCTGATGGGCGCGGCGATCGTACAGCGGGACGCTCTCGTTGGTCAGGACGCCTACCGGCTAGTCGTATTTGGCGACTCTGAATGGCTGACCGACGGTGTTCTGCCAAGGTCGCAGGCGAATGTTGCGCTGGGGCTCAACCTGGTGGACTGGCTCGCGCAGGAAGACACGCTAGCCGAGGTGCGGTCCAAGGTGGTCTCATCGCGTGACCTGCTCTTCACGTCGTCAACCCATAAAAACATGTCCCAATGGGCAAACGTTGCGGGAGTTCCCCTGCTGATCGTCGTGGCCGGACTGGTCAGGTCACTCCGCCGGAAGAGGTTCGGATTCACGATGTACGGTCAGGCGAGGACGGGCGGCTTCGGTTTCAGGCGCAGGCGCCGGGACGAGTCTACCCAGGAGGACGACGAATGAAGAGCAGACAGCTCGGCTTCGTTCTGATGGCGTTGATCGCAGTCGGTGTCGCAGGTCTGATTTTCCGCATAATCGCCGCCGGTTCAGACGAGATCGTTCTGGAAGGGCTGGTCCAGGTATCTCCTCGGGCCAGCGATCGTGTGCTGGTTGCGGGAGGAGATTCCCAGACAGAACTGGTCAGACTTGGCGACGCGGAGCAAGCGTCTTGGTTCGTTGATGACCAGCCGGTTTTCTTGCCACGGCTCGAGCAGTTCTGGCAGGCTGTGGATGACCTTTACAACGCTCAGCTCGTTTCAGTAAACCCAGCGAACCACCCTCGGTTGGGTGTGGTAGACGGAGAGTCCATTGAAGTTTCGTTCTTCATAGGCGGCAGATCTCTCCAGGAGAAGTTTGTCGTCGGCGAATGGCAACCCGACGTACGCCTATGCTACGTGAGGAGGGCGGGTCACGAGGAAACTTACGGAGTCCCCTGCCCCGCCGGCAATATTTTCGATCCCGACCCGGATAGATGGAAGAATCCCGTTGTGACCTCGATTCCGCCTAACGACATCCGGGAGATTCAATACACATACCGCGACGAGGCTTTTGTCCTCCGACCCGACGAAGAGGGCGAGTGGGCTGCCTACGCCGAAGACGGCTCTGAGAATCCGATAGATCCATTGGCCCTGAATTCGATCATCGGCACCCTGCAACTGGTAGTGGCCTCCGGCTTTGCCGATGACGAAGAGGCTGACAACCTCAATTTCGCGGTGCCGGATGCGATGGTCCGGGTTCTTACACACGAGGACGCATCGACGCCGTCAACGAGGCTGCGATTCCTGCGCCGCGATGATCTGAGCATGTACCTGTCGATACCGACAACTGGGACAGTCTACATAGTGGACAACCAGGCGGTTAGAGGCCTACTGCTGAGACTGTCGGAGATGATCGAGGAGCAACAGGAGGGAGGCTGATCTGGATGCGACTAGGTCTCTATCCGATTTCACGTTGACTGGCAAGGTCTCCGCCAACATCATCATCAGTACGACGACGCTTGGCGTGTCCGAACAGGGCGTGTACGAACACGACGAGCGCAAGTCCACCCATCGCTAGAGCGGTATCGAGGTCTCCAGTGCGGTTCTGGCTGAACAGGAATATAATGACGGCATACCCGGCGACTATGCAGAACAGGGATGAGTACGGTAGCTTCTGTCCGCCAAGCGCCACTGCCACCGCCACGCCAACAGCAATGGTGCTTTCGTAGTACCCATGGTAGATTGGGAACACCGCGAGCGTGAGGCCGCCGAGGGTAACAAGTCCGTCCCCGCCCTTGAAACCGGTAAAGACCGAGTTCCAGTGTCCAACTATGGTGGCGGCGGCTGGAATGACGACCCACGTTCCATCCACCCCGAGCTCTCGGGCGATTAGGATGGCGAGGATGCCCTTGGCCGCATCGCCTATAACCACCAAGCCAGCCGCGATCAGACCCACGTTTCGACGGACGTTTGCGGAGCCAGCTAGTCTGGTGCCGGCGTTGAAGACATTCACACCGCGCCTCCTGCTGACACGATCGGCCAGAGGCAGCGCACCAAGGAAGTAAGATACTGCAACAGCAATCAGCAGCCTTACAATCTCTGGTATTTCAAGCATCCACAGTATCCCAGTCAAAGGGTCTAGCGCCGATCAATTGTATCACTTGACCCATTTCTTGAACACATGCATGCGTACACTCAGAGAAGATGCTAGCTGAGTCCCCACTTGAGAAGTCTCCGAGTGAGTTGCGGAGATTTCAACTTTGCCAGACCCTGGGAGAGGGCGCCGATATGCAGGTGTTTGCTGCGACGGACCTCGAAACCGGGGACTCATGTGTAGTAAAGAGGCCGCACCCCTCCCTCATTTCGAGGAACATTCATGACGACGTCGAGCGACGGATGTCGCTACAGGCAGAGCTGAGAACTGATGGAGGCGGAGTAGCCGGCCTGCCGGAACTGCTCGCCATGACTGTACCGGATCGGTTCGACTGGTACTTCATCGACGATCCAGGAAACGCGTACAGTGTGCAGGTGGAAATACGCGCCAAAGGTGTCCCACTTCTAGGAAGCATTAGCGACCAAGTCCGAGGACTTCCCGTAGCGCTGCCCCTCAACCTTTTCGCGCTGCACCCTTCTACTGAGCACCTCGAACGGAACATCGAAGATCCGTCTCTAACAGGGCTCCGAATTATCGAGCGGTGCTTCGAGTTGGGATACCTCGCTGGCGACCTTGGACCTCGAAACCTGTTCTACTCACCTGGAAACGGGGATTCGACGCTCATAGATCTTGGGGCCTTGAGAAGACCCACTCAGGCAGGCCGACGTACCCGTCCACTAGACATCAACGACATTCTCTTCGAATTCTTCCAGTTCTACACCACCCCGGAGAGCGCTCCGGTGTCAGTAGAAGGATTCGTACAGATCCGGGAGCACAGACACTCCGGCACGCTGGAAAGAATGGCGCAATCGATGGCGCAGACTTATTCGCGAGTGGGCGAAGCGGTGCAGCGAGATGCGGCGGAAGTCATTCTGAACAGAATCTCCCAGCGCTCGTACCAGTCGGTCGCTGACTTTCGTACCGACTTCGAGGTGTACTTGTCTGGTTCAGCGTCGAGACTCAGACACCCAACCACGGATGCGACTTGGGCATCCGCCCTCAACGGTCTGAGGGATGCTTACTGGACCAATTTCCTGTTCGACGCCAACCGTGAGCTCTCACGCTATGGCTGAATTGACTGCATAAACCTCTGGTGCAGGTATCTGTTAGACGAATATGTCCTCTGGAAGAAATGCCGAGACCGTGACGTTGGGCAGATCGACGATGTTGCTGATCTTCAGGTCGACCGCAACGGAACATATGACGTAAGCCTGTTCAGACGTGTACCCGCGATCGACCAGTAGGTCAATCATTGCGAGCAACGCGTTGCGTGCCGCCAGTGTGACATCCTCCCCTTCCTGGGTGCCATCCTGACGAATGGGATATCCGACGGTGGCAGTAAAGTTCCTAGGGACCGCCGTCTGTGGAGGCAGGAAGTAGCCGGGGTGAGCAAACCGGGGTGTCACGATTCTGCGGCGCGCGGCCTCGCCCTTGTGAACGGTGAACCGCACTGAGACGGTCGCGCCCATCTCGATCGCGGTGATACACACCTCACCGTCTCCCTGTGCAAAGTGACCGTCTCCCACGGAGAATAGCCCGCCCTCTACAGCAACGGGTATGTAAAGACGAGATCCTCGCGTAAGCTGCTTGACGTCCATGTTCCCGGCATTTTCTCGTGGAGGTCCCGTTCTCAATCCCTCTTCGCCTATTCGCCCGCCTGGGACAGCGTCCTGAATGTCGGGAGGCTGAACATTCCCGCCGCGTTCGAGGAGCTCGTTTTCGCGAGCAGTCCAAGAATCCAGCTGTTCGTGAGATGGCGCAAGACCCGCAGTGCCCATGAACGATCCGTCAGGTACGCGAACCCCGGGCACCTGTTGAGACGTAGCATATCCATGCTCAATGTCCCAGTGGGCTACGAATGGCTCCGTGAACACGTCCCTCAGAAAGCCAGCGCCTGGCCGAAATCTTGTCCACCCGTACGGCTGTGGAAAGATATCGACGTACTCGATCTCCAGCAGGTCTCCAGGTACAGCACCGCTCACGTAGATCGGACCGGTTAGCGGGTGACTTACTTTCTGGTCCATGGTTTCGAAGTCAGCGGGGACAGTTGAGGGGGTCATCTGGCCATCGCTGGCGTCCCGTGTGTCGATGACGATGTTTTCGTTCTCGCCAACTTCAATGATTGGAGGAATGTCGGGGTGCCAACGATTGTGGCCGGTCTCCGGCTGTTTTCTGAGCCTCTTGCTCCGATCTATTCTTACGAATTGGGTCACGGTCGATGTCTCCTGACTAGGATCACTTGGTGAACAATCGGTCGTCCGCGGAGTCCTCGGGCTCCCAACCTAGGACATCCTTTGGGTGGGAAAGGTCGCGATAGTTCCATCGGTTGTTGGAGACTGCGAAGAATATGTCGAATTTCAAGCTATCCGGCGCATCGATGCACGCCTTCAGATGAGTTGCGACATCCCGGTGGCTTAGATAGATGGCGTTCTCCCTGGTCGTACTGGGTCGATCCTCCTGCGTAACCGACCCTATTCGCACGCAGACCATGCTCATGTCATAGTCATCGGAGAAATGCCGCGCCAGGGCTTCGCCCCAGACCTTGGCCGCTCCGTAGAGCGCTTCTGGCCTTACGTCGAGGTGGGTGAGTCGGCGGAAGTCCCCTGGCACCTTGTCGTATTCTCCCGCAGCGATGAGCGAGTACGGGAGAATACGTTCAAAGCCACGTATCGTGTTGCCGCTTGAAGCGAATATCACTCGCTTGACCCCGGCTCGTCGTGACGCTTCAAAGACGTTGTACGTGCCAAGTACATTGCCGGCGTGCTGTTCTTCCCAGTCCTGCGACCCAAGGTACGCCGCCAGGTGAACGACGACCTCCTGACCATCAAAGGCCGGCTGGATGGCGTCTATGTCCGCAATGTTGGCCTGGATGGTAGAAATACCTTCGACCGAACGTCTATTCAGAGCTGTCAGCTCATATCCACCAGACTCGATTAAATGGTCTTTGAGCAGCCCTCCAATCAGTCCACTCATTCCCGTAATCAGCACTTTTTTGGGCATAGCTAGTCTCCTGGGAGCAACAGCATGGTTTTCGTGCTTGAACTAACGCAATGGACCATTTCGTGCGATGATATTATAGGGATCACGCATCGACCGATCCGACATCCGACAGTTAACTAGCCGCAATGAACTATGTCAAGGCAGGCAATGAGACCCGACTGCGACTGTATAATGCTCATTGCCTACCAATATGAAGCAACTCAAAGCAGAACAGAACCCTGAGAGACTAGATTACGTATCCACCATTGTTGAATGGTCATTCAGTGTCTGATATTGTCTGCTGAAGAGTTGAAGACCAGCCGAAGAGAGAAAATAACGGTGAGTCAAGAGAGATTGACAAATCAGCAACTCGACACGGGCGAAGAATGGTCACTGATGCGCCCGAGAGGTCGCCAGAAGGCCAGCGAGGGCTCGATAGACCTCCTCAAGGCGTATGAGCGTGAGCTTGGCGACGAGCCTACGGATACTGTCAGGGAGTACCTGAGGTCGATCGGGCAGCACGCGTTGCTGACCGCTCCTGAAGAGTTGGACCTCGGCCTTGATGTCGAGCGCTGGATGCTGCTTAAGGAGACGCGGAAGCAGATGGTCGCCGAGCTCGAAAGGGAGCCGACGACAGCCGAGGTCGCCGCAGCGCTGGTTGCGGCGACAATTAGAGAATTACTTCTGCTAAGGGCCTTGGCGTCCCAGACCGGTTTCGAGCTTCCAAACGAAGCTCCTATTAGTGTGCTGCTGGGAGATCCCGATGTCCGTGCCATCATGGACAAGCCTCCTTCGGACACGCTCAAGGATGTGCTGGCTGACGCGAGCGGCATCGCAGTTGAAGACACAGGCTCCACTCTCGCTGGGCTCTCTCGAGCATCGAGTCTGGTACCACCCAGGGTCTTTGAAACAGTCGAGCGGATCCTGGGCCCGCAGCTCTACGACGATGTGCTCGACATATCGGCTTTGGAAGCCGCAATCGTTGGACGGGACCAACTTCTAGAGCAATGGTGGGCCGAAATCACAGCCAGGGGCCAGGCCGCTTCCGAGCGGTTGACCAATTCCAACTTGAGGCTTGTAGTGAGCGTCGCGCGTCGGTACTTGCGCCGTGGTCTGCCATTGTTGGACCTGGTGCAAGAAGGGAATCTCGGATTGATGCGGGCAGTCGAGAAGTACGATCCCCACAGGGGGTTCAAGTTCAGCACCTACGCCACATGGTGGATTCGCCAGGCGGTTACACGCGCACTGGCCGACCAGGGCAGGACAATCAGGCTTCCAGTGCATGTTGTTGAACGCCTGCAGCAGCTCAACACCGCAGAGCGTCACCTGATGCGGGACAGGGACAGAGACCCAACCATAGAAGAGCTCGCTCGCGAGCTGGACTGGACTCCTGAACAGGTCGAGACCCTGATGCGACAACGGCAACACACGATCTCACTGGGAACGCCGGTCGGAGAGGAAGAGTCCACGCTTGAGGACTTCATCCAGGACACCAGCGGACGTACTCCAGACGAAGTCGCCATGCGACTGTTGACACGTGAGGACGTGATTGAAGCCCTGGACGACATTCCGCCACGACTGAGGATGGTACTCGCGCTCAGGTTTGGCTTTATTGACGAGCGACCCCGGACGCTGGAAGAGGTCGGCCGTGAGTTGGGAGTGACTCGTGAGCGTGTCCGCCAGCTCGAGAAGCAGGCCCTGACACTTCTGAGGAGTTCCGGGAAGCTTCCCAAGATCGAAGAAATAGAGCCGGACTAGCGCCCTATAACTATCCGCTTAAACGACTCGGCGAGCCCACCACCAATGCTCTTTCCCGTCTCGGCGGCGCGTTCCCTGGAACGTGATGAGGCTACGTCCCTGGGTCTGGACATCTGACTGACATGGCAGTATAGGGAGTCCATCTTGGTCTCGAACGTGTCCGTAATGTCTATGTACGTATCTGGGTCTTCCGACCTGAACAACCAGACCTCACGCACATTAAACGGTTCGAGACCCTCGTCTATCAGATCGGGGAAGGCAAGGCGATCACGCGCGTACGGAAAAACCGCGTCCAACGTGACCCTGCCGGTCATATAGTGGTCACGGTGCCGGATGTAAGGTCGGTTAGGGTCGATAGTCAAGACGAGGTCTGGGCGATGTTTTCTGATCTGCCTGACGATCGCCTTCCTGAATTCGACACAGTCCTCCAGGTTCTGGTCCGGGAAGCGCAGAAACACAACCTCATCTATGCTGAGCATTTTGGCGGCGTTCAGCTGCTCCCTCTCCCGAGTCTCTGCGAGCGCCCTGGGTTCGATGTTCCGATCGCTAGTCCCCTTATCTCCGTTGGTACATACGACTAGTACAACCCTCTTGCCCTCGGAAGTCCACTTTGCGATGGCGCCTCCGGCGCCACCTTCCGCATCATCCGGGTGAGGCGTTACAACTAGAACGGTCTGTTGGGTTTCGGACATGGTTTCTGCTAGACTCCTGCGCTGAACTGCGACGTACTGTATCCTATCCGGGGCTGGGGTCCTTCGGAAATGCTGGGACCCAAACCCAAAATAACCACTTCAGATTAGTCAGATTTTCAGGCTCAATGAGGGATATTACCACACCAGAGCAGTTCCTGGGTTTCGAGGTCGGATCGGATCGCTCGCTCGCGGGTTGGCCGGAGATCGTTCAGTATCTTCGGTTGATCGAAGGCCAAACCGATCGGATGACGGTCACTGAGATCGGTAGAACGACCGAAGACCACCCCTTTCTTCTATGCACTATCAGCTCGGCGGATAACCTGTCCCGGATCGAGGAGTACAGGGAGATCCAACAGTTCCTTTCAGACCCCCGCAAACTGGAAGGGGTGGAAGTTAACGGTGCCATCGAAGAGGCTCGTGCAGTCGTGGCCATCACTTGCAGCATCCACGCCACCGAGGTCGGAGCATCCCAGATGGCGCTGACCCTGGCGCACCTTCTGGCATCGTCCAATGAGCCGCGGGTACAGTCAATTCTGGATAACGTGATCCTGCTACTGGTTCCCAGCCTCAATCCTGACGGCCTGGTACGCGTCAAAGACTGGTACGACGCATCGGTGGGAACACATTTCGAGGGTGCTATACCCCCGTACCTCTATCACAAGTACACAGGCCACGATAACAACCGAGACTGGTTCATGTTCACACAATGTGAGACACGGCTCGTAGTGGACCAGGTTCACAACGCATGGCGTCCCCACATCACGTATGACATTCACCAGACCAGGTCCGACGGGATGCGCATGATCCTGCCGCCTTTGGTCGATCCTGTTGGCCCCAATGTGGACCCAGTGCTCCAAAGCGAAGTCTCCGTGTTGGGTACCTACATGGCCGCACAGCTCACCGCAGAGGGCAAGGCCGGGGTCGGCGTCAACATGGTCTATGACTCATACAGTCCGAGCCGTTCGTACCCGCACTACCATGGAGGAGTACGGGTGCTCTCCGAGGCGGCCAGCGTTCGGATCGCTACTCCAATCGAGCTGCCAAAGTCAGCGCTGAGAGACGACAGGGGCGAGCTGCCGAAGGTCAGGTCGTGGAACCATCCCATGCCTTGGCCCGGTGGACCCTGGACCCTGCAAGACATCGTGGAGTACGACCAGTCCGCGTCGATGGCATGTCTGGATCACGCTGCCAAAAACCGCGAGTGGTGGGTCAGGAATTCTTTCGAAGTCCTTAAGCGAGCCACCCAGCGCACGGGAAGCCCATTCGCTTTCGTGATACCCAGACGTCAGCACGACCGGAGCGCTGCAGACGAACTAACCGATATTCTTCGTTGGGCTGATGTCGATGTTGTTGAATCCGAAGAGAACGCAAAGTTTGACAGTCTTACCATAGAAAAAGGCGATAGGCTGGTGCTGGTTCGCCAACCCTATGGGTCATTCGCAAAGACCATGCTGGAGCGGCAGCGATACCCGGATATCCGGCAGTATCCCGGCGGACCGCCGAAGCGTCCGTATGACGCGACGGCGCACAGCCTACCCCTCAAGATGGGCGTAACGTGCCTTGAACTCGAACAGCCGATTGAGTTGAAGACCAGAGCTGTCAACGATGAGCCGGACAGTCACCGGGCTTTCGCGAATCGAGTGGACCCCGACGCCCCCGCGTATGCTGTCTGCCCGCAGTCGAACGCTGGCTCGGCTCTAGTCAACAAGCTCCTGTTCGGACAGCACCCCGTATTCAGAGCGTTGTCGACACTGGAATGCGATGACATCACCCTGAGACCCGGCACCTGGGTCGTCCCTGACTCAAAGGCATTCCAGGAGGTGCTCGCAGACTTTTCTGCCAGCATTGACGTGGAGGCGCTGTGGCACAGACCATCCGAGGGTCTGAAGCTGATGAGGCCCCCGAGGATAGGCCTGTACGCCAGCTACGTACCTTGCATAGAGGAGGGCTGGACGCGGTTCGTATTCGACCAATACGGATTTGAGTACACCTCGATTGTCGATCTCGATGTACGCGAGGACAGGCTGGACACGCGGTTCGACTGCATAATCATTCCCCATCAACTGGTTCGTCAGCTCCACCGCGGCTTCAGCCGCGCGCACTATTCATCGAAATTTTCAGGTGGCCTGGGCGACCGAGGAGTAGCCGGCCTTAAGCAGTTTGTCGAGCGAGGAGGAACGATCATCGCGTGGGACGATTCAGCGCGTTTTCTGTCCAGGAAACTTGATCTACCAGTGTCTAACCCGTTGGCGAGGCTGACGAACTCGGAGTTCTTCGCCCCAGGGAGCCTCCTCAGCATCAAGGTAGATACGGACCACCCAATCGGGTTCGGGATGCCTGAACAGACCGCGGCGCTATTCATGAACGGTCCAGCCTATCGCGTTCAAAAGGGAACCGTGATTGCGAGCTTCTCGCAGGACGAGACTCTTCTGAGTGGTTGGCTAATCGGACAACGAAGGATAGCAGGGCTTTCCGCAATATCCTCTATCCCCTTGGGGTTGGGAAAAGTCATTCTCTTTGGTTTCAGGCCGCACTTCAGGGCGCAGGCACGCGGCACCTACAAGCTGCTTTTCAATTCGATTTACCACTCGGTGAGGTAGCGTTGTCGGTAACACTTGTCAGAGGTCGTCAGGTAGTATGCCGTGTCACCGGCAGGAGTGCCGCCGAGATTGTGCAAGACGGAGCGGTGGCTGTAGAAAACGGTACCATTGTCGAAGTCGGACGATTCGACGACATGCGACACAGATATCCTAGAGACGAGGTCGTCGGCTCCGCTCGACACGCGCTAATCCCCGGTCTAATCAACTCTCATCACCATGTGGGGTTAACACCCTTCCAGCTCGGCGTGCTCGACGCGCCGCTGGAGAGTTGGATCATCGCCAGGTGGGCAATCCGCGATGTTGACCCCTATCTCGACACACTGTGGTGTGCGATCCAGATGATCGAATCAGGAATCACGACAGTCCAGCACAACCACATGGCGGCACGGCTTCCTCCCGGTGTCGACCTCTACGCCGCCGCTTCTGAGATCGTGAACGCCTATGAAGACAGCGGTATGAGGGTGGCCTTCTCCCTCTCAACTCGCGATCAGAACCATCTCGTGTATGAAGACGACGCCAGGTTTCTGTCCACGCTTCCTGCCGAACTGTCTGACAGGGCACGCGCCCAGATCAATGCCCGGCCAATCTCGCTGGAAGAGTACCTATCTGCATGTGGCGAGCTGCACACTCGGCGAAAGGGCCCCCGCACAAACATCTTCGTCAGCCCTCACAACATCCACTGGTGCTCCGACGAGATGCTGACCGCGATAAGCGACTTCGCGCGGTCGAACGGAACCGGGTTCCACATACACTTACAGGAGACGATCTACCAGAGGATGTACGGCACACGTCACTGGAACGGGACGCCCCTGGCGCACCTGGCCGAGCTCGGAGTTCTTGGTCCTGAGGTATCTTGCGCCCACGGCGTCTGGCTTTCGGAGTCCGATATAGACGTCCTTGGTGAGACAGCAACTGCAATCTGCACCAACCCAAGCTCGAACCTGCGACTGAAGAGCGGCGTCGCTCCGATCAACAGGCTACTTGAGAACGGGGTCACGGTGGCACTTGGCATCGACGAGGCCGGGATCAACGACGACAATGACATCCTCCAGGAGATGAGGATGGCCCAGAAGATACATCGCGAACCGGGACTCGACTCCCCCTACCCCACTTCACACGATGTTCTGGAGCTAGCAACCGCAAATGGCGCAAAAGTAACGTTCTTCGAAGATGTCGGTACGATAGAGGCTGGCAAACGCGCCGATCTGATCCTGGTAGACCTCGACCGTATTGAGGACCCCTACCTCCACCCGGACACGGACATCGTCGACGCCCTTGTTTATCGCGGTAAAGGACTCGACGTGGACACAGTTATGGTAGAGGGCGAGATCCTATTGAGGGACGGCGAGTTCCTCAAACTGGACAAGTCGGAGGTCAGGGGGAGGCTGCAGGAGTCCTTGTCACGAGCCCTGACAGATCGGGAGCTTCAGCGCGCAGGTCTATCGCGCGATCTGCTGCCGTACGTCAACAGGTGGTTCTCCGCATGGGACCTGGAAGAGGGGCCCCAGCACTACACGTACAATCTGCGGTAGATGTGATGCGTTAATTCGCTGACTCTTCCTCGGGCGCCCTGACTGTTCTGAACATTGCATACAAAGCACCGTTGTAGGCGAGCTTGATTACGCTGCCGACTATGATCGGAATACCCAGTGTGGTCGTGCTGGCGACGTATCCTGCAATTGCCGGTGTAACCGCCTGTGCGAGCGTCCTGCCTAAGTTTGTCATCCCGGCTGTTGACGTGCGGGCTTCAGGAGGTACTATCGCCATCGAGTAGGCTTGGCGTGTGGGGATATCCATGTCGTTGATCAGCTCGCGGGCCATGAAGAACACGATCGCGAGCAGCGGGTTGCCAGTCAGGGCCAGCAGAATCATCATCGAGTTCGCCAGACCCTGAGATCCAGCCATTGTCAGTATCAGACCGATCCGGCGGGCAGTCGGGCCTGCAAGGATTATGGAAATGGAGTTCAATAGCTGACCCACGAAGAAGATCGCTGCTATGGTCTCCGCCCCCATGTCGAACCTGTTGGCGAAGAAGTACGACATGAAGCTATAGACCATGAACCCGCCGCCGAGTGAGTCGAGGCTGAACAGCAGCGATAGCTGGATCATGATCGACCTGGAACTGTGAGACATCGCCTGGGGCTCTTCGGCACCTGCCGATCGATCTATTGGAGGCTCGGCCTGCGGGCTGAGCCTCCAATAGATCGCGAGACCGCAGACCGCGGATACCGCGTAGATGAGAAACATCAACTTGTATGACGCTACTTCATCAACCCCAAACAGATACTGTAGGCCGGCCGGGAGCGCGATCATGAGTGAACCCACTGCCTTTGTCAGTCTTCCTGCCAGGTTGTACAGGCTGAACACGGCCGTGCGCTGGGCAGGGCGGCCTGACTGCGCAAGGATCGCCATGTCAATAGAAAGAAAGGCCGTGCGGTCGCCGCCTGTCGACGTGGTCATCGCGATTAACGAGATTGCGACCAGTAGGGCTGTCTGCTCGGTAAGCGGAAACAGCACACCGCCTACACCCATCAGAGCCGCCATAACGATCAACATACGCCGTCGACCAATGGCGTCGCCTCGCCAACTCGCAATCACGTTGGACAGCGTCCCACCCGCCATGATCGCGCTGAAGACCAGGCCGGCCTGGACCGGCGTGAATTCGAGCAGGTCTAGGTAGACGCCGAGAAAGACGCTGAGGAACCCGTATCCCAAAGAACGAACGGCGGCAGCGGCAATAACTACCTTGCCGTCACGGTCAACGGTGGGGAGGGCCGAGCGTAGGATTGCGGTGAACCTAGTGGACGGGTGTGTCGCCTAACCCGCCAGACGGTCAAGAATTTCGACCAGGCGACTGATGCGCATCTCAGTATCGGACAGCCGGTCTCGTTCCCTCTCGACTACTTCTTCGGGAGCGCGGTTTACAAAATTCTGGTTCATCAGGTTCTTGGAAACTCTGGCCTCATACTTGCGAAGGTCCTCTAGTTCGCTCTTTAAGCGGTCAGTCTCTTCGGCGAGATCGACAAGACCTCCCAGCGAAACGGCCAGCGTTCCCGCATTTAGCACCTGTACGGCCTGGTCGGAAGAACCTTGGTGCGACGCCTGTCCAGCTTCGACCTCAAGGTCGATTCGAGCCTGTGACTGAATGAATCCCAGCGCGTCCTCGAAAAGCGAGGAGGCGCCATTGGCGACAGCCAAGTGTGCCGAAAGCCTCTGGCTACTATCGATCCTGAATTCAGCCCTGAGATTGCGAGCTGCGCGTACGAGTTCGACGACCGATTCAACTTCCCTCTCAGCCTCGACATCGTACTGAGATGAGTCTGCCTGTGGGTACGGCGCAACTATGGCCGCCTCTGGAGGGTTCTCCACCTGAGGAAGCGCTGTTGTCAGCCTGCTCCAGATCTCCTCAGTAGCGAATGGCAGGAACGGATGGAGTAGCCTGAGAGTCTTCTCAAGCACATGCGCCAAAACCGGAAGGGGCGATGGCTCAATTCCCGACCTGAGCCTGATCTTGGACATCTCGATATACCAGTCGCAGTACTCGCTCCACAGGAAGTCATGGACGGCGCGCTGCGCCTCGCCGAACTGGTACGCCCGCATGTGCGAGTCCACCTGGGCAGCCACGCCATTAAGCCTGCTGACAATCCAGCGATCCTCTCTGTGCTTCGGCGAACCGATATCTTGCCAGCCATCCAGACCGGAGGCGCTTTCAAGATTTGTTATGACGAAACGAGCGGCATTCCACAGCTTGTTGACAAAGTTGCGGCTGGCCTCAAGTTTCTGCTCGTTCAACCGCATGTCATTGCCAGCGGACGTCCCGGTGGTCAGTGCGAACCGCACGGCATCGGCGCCATAAATGTCTACAAGTTCGAGGGGATCTACAACGTTCCCTTTGGTCTTGCTCATCTTGACACCTTCGGGATCGCGCACCAGACCGTGCAGGTAGACGGTATGGAATGGGATCTCACCGGTGTTTTCTATCCCCATGAAGATCATTCGGGCGACCCAGAAGAATAATATGTCGTATCCCGTCTCCATTACGGACGTCGGGTAGAAGTAGTCGAAGTCGGCGGTGTCACCGGGCCAGCCGAGTGTGGAGTGAGTCCACAATCCGGAGCTGAACCAGGTGTCAAGAACATCTGGATCACGTTGAAGTTCGGCGCTTCCGCACTCGGGACACGAGGTCGGATCTTCTAGTTCTACGATCTGATGCCCTGCCTCGCAATACCAGACCGGAATACGGTGACCCCACCATAGCTGCCGGCTGATTGGCCAGTCCCTGATGTTGTCCATCCAGTTGAGATACACCTTTGTGAAGCGCTCAGGAACGATGCTGATATCGCCATCCGCAACGGCAGCGCGAGCAGGCTCTGCCAGCGGCTTCATCCTCACGTACCACTGGTCGGTAACCATGGGTTCGACGACCTCGTCGCAGCGGTCACAGTGGCCAACAGCGTGGCTGAAATCCTCGACGGCCTCGAGTATGCCTTCGTCCTCAAGATGGGCAACGACCCTCGGGCGGGCTTCGGCAACTGTGAGTCCAGAAAACGGACCGGCATGTTCGTTGAGCGTGCCGTCCAGATTCAGGATGCTCACGGTATCCAGGCTGTTGCGCTCGCCTATCTCATAGTCGGTCGGATCATGTCCGGGAGTGACTTTGAGTGCGCCAGTGCCGAATTCAGGCTCGACCGCCTCGTCAGCGATGACCGGGATCGATCGGCCGATGATTGGCAGCCTCACTCGCTTACCAATGAAGTCTGCGTACCGTTCATCGTCCGGGTTAACCGCCACCGCGGTGTCGCCAAGCATTGTCTCGGGCCTTGTGGTGGCAATTGTCAGATGTCCAGAACCGTCTTCAAGCGGATAACGAATGTGATACAGCCCGGATTTCTCTTCCTGATGCTTGACTTCGAGGTCGGAAAGCGCGGTCCGGCACCTCGGACACCAATTCGTTATGCGAGTTCCCTTGTAGATCAAGCCCTTGTTGTACAGGTTCACGAAAGTAGTCCTGACGGCCAGCGCCGGTCCGGGATCAAGGGTGAATGCCCTGCGGCTCCAGTCGCACGATGCGCCGAGTCGCTGAGTCTGCCTGTAGATCCGGTCGCCGTAATCGTCCACCCAGGACCAGACTCGTTCGATGAATCTATCACGTCCCAGATCGTGTCGGCTCATGCCGTCGGATGCGATCTGACGCTCTACAACCACCTGTGTGGCGATTCCAGCATGGTCCGAGCCTGGAAGATAGAGAGAAGGCTCACCGAGCATACGGTGCCACCTTACCATCAGATCTTCAACAGCAATGGTAAGGGCATGCCCCATATGAAGCTCGCCGGTAACGTTCGGTGGGGGCATTATTACCACGAACGGCTTCTTCGAGTGGTCGATTTCCGGTCTGAAGAACCCGCTCTCATTCCAGAACCTGTAGATCGGGCCCTCAACGGACCCGGGGTCATAGGCTCTCGGCATCTCGCCATTTGAAGCCGCCCTGGCCATACTAGTCCTCCTGCTCACTGTAGGTGCCTCATTCTAGTTACGGGCAAAAAGTGGCGTCAAACCGACGAGCGACAATGGCAAGACTGCTTTGATGTGCCCATTAAACGCGCCCTGCGAGAACCGTGCCCATTCGTTCTGTGCCGACTACGTCTCCCCCGTCTGACGCAATGTCCGCGGTCCGGTAACCCTCTGCCAAGACTCCCTCGACTGCCGATTCGACTGCATCAGCCTCGTCATCGAGTCCGAACGAGAGCCTGAGCATCATCGCCATGCTGAGGACCATTCCAATCGGGTTGGCTATGCCCTGTCCCGCTATATCCGGAGCCGAGCCGTGGATTGGTTCGTAGAGACTGACGGTATCGGTCGAAGATCCAGGCATACCGGCAAGCGAGGCTGACGGTTGCATCCCCATCGAACCGGTAAGCACCGCCGCCTCATCCGTGAGTATGTCGCCAAACATGTTCTCTGCAACGATCACGTCGTAGTGTGCTGGGTTACGAATAAGCGCCATGGCAGCGGCATCAACCAGGATGTGCTCCAGTTCAATGTCGGGGTAATCCTCGTGGACCTCGTCCACGACCTGACGCCACAACCTGGAAGTCTCAAGTACGTTGGCCTTGTCCACACTGGTGAGGCGCCCGCTGCGAGACTTGGCCAGTTCGAAGGCGACCCTTACGATTCGTTCGATCTCATGCTCCGTGTACCGCAGGGTGTCCACACCTCGGCGCCCGGTCTTGGTTGTCCAGCGCCGCTTGGGCTTGGCGAAGTACAGACCACCGGTAAGCTCGCGCAGGACGATCATGTCAACCCCTTCAAGGAGAGACGGCTTGATCGGGCTCGAATTGATGAGCGCCTGGTACACTTTCACCGGTCGAAGATTCGCGAACAGTCCGAGGCTCTTTCTGATCGCGAGTATTCCGTCTTCAGGCCTGACAGTGTTCTGCGGATCATCCCACTTCGGACCGCCGACGGCGCCGAATAGGATAGCGTCCGACCTCTGGCACAACTCGACGGTCTGATCCGGGAGTGGCGTGCCAAAATCGTCGATCGCGTTGCCGCCGACCCTTCCCTGCTCGGTGTTGAATGTGTG
The DNA here is from genome assembly GCA_034428835.1 of Dehalococcoidia bacterium. GTDB lineage: Bacteria > Chloroflexota > Dehalococcoidia > Lucifugimonadales > UBA1123 > VXRN01. The sequence goes on along the minus strand of DAOUHG010000200.1, from coordinate 3,406 downwards.
GCCGAATCGACGCCCAACGGCGTCCATCACCTTCACGGTCTGGGCGGTCACCTCCGGCCCAATACCGTCCCCGGGCAGGACCGCAACATTGAACTCCATGCTTTTTCTCCCCTTGGTAGATCGCACCTGCGCGCATTGAATCGGAAGAGTTGAGTAACTAGTACGAGAGGAACACGCCGCGTTGTGCACTGTTCGCAGCGCGAGTATTATATGCGAAATATCACGGGAGGCGTAATTCGATGGCCGTAGCAACCGATGTCGTCGTGATTGGCGGCGGTGTGATGGGTGCCAGCATTCTGTACAACCTCGCAGACAGAGGAGTCGATAACTCCGTGCTGTTGGAACGGGACACGCTCGGTTCGGGGTCCACCGGGCGATCCTCAGGCGCCATCAGAATGCACTACTCTACCGAGGTCAACGCGCGCCTCGCCTGGGAGAGTCTTCGCGTCTTCCAAAACTGGAGCGAGATAATAGGTGGAGACGGGGACCCTGGCTTCGTCAGGACCGGCTACATGGTCATCGCCCCGGACCACGAAAAAGAGGGCTTCCGACACAACATCCATATGCAGCAGCAAGTGGGGATCGACACCCGGATTGTAAGCTGGCAGGACGCGAAGGTGCTTGCGCCCGACTTTCACCTAGGCGAAGACGAGCACTTCGCCTGGGAGGACCAGTCTGGACACGGCGACCCATCCGGGACAGCGCTGGCATTCACTACCCGAGCTAGAGAGCTTGGAGCCTCGGTTGTCCTGGAGTCGCCCGCTACGCACGTAGAGGTAGAGAACGGCCGCGTAGTGGGAGTTAGAACGGAGACTGAAGAATACTCGACCGATACCGCAGTGATTGCGACTGGCCCTTGGTCATCCCGATTCCTGGGGTATCTGGGCATTGAACTCCCCCTGCTTGCGACCCGGCATGAGGTAATCCTCATCAGAAGGTCAGAGACAGGCGTCGGCCATCACCCCGGCGGCGGAGACATGGCGAACCTGATCTACTTCAGACCGGAGGCCGACAACCTGACGCTGGTCGGCAACGGCAACCGGGAGGAAGAGGCCGACCCCGACACCTACAACCAGAGGGCCAGCACGGACTACGTGCAGGACGTCTGGAGCAGGCTGGCTCTGCGCATACCCGGGATCGCCGACGGGCAGCTGGCGCATGGCTATGCCGGTCTGTACACCACGACGCCCGACCTGCACCCTGTAATGGACCGAGTCGATGGAATCGACGGGCTGTACATCTGCACCGGATTCAGCGGTCACGGATTCAAGCTCGCGCCGGCGGTGGGCGTGTGCATGTCGGAACTGATCCTTGGCGGAGAGTCAAAACTGGTGGACATCTCAACGCTGCGAATGGGCCGGTTTTCCGACGGCTCGCTGAACACGACCCAGTACAACTTCAAGGTGATCGCGTAGGGCAAGGCTACGAGGCGTGTATAATATTCAGCAAGCGCCCGTGTAGTGGAAAAGGTGGGACTATGTTGGATTCCAAGGTCTCAGGATTCGTAACCCTCACACTCAGCTTCGAGCTGGAAGAGAGCGAGTGGGTGGGTGTATGCCTCGAGTTGGGAACCAGCACGTTCGCAGATACCCTCGAAAAGTGCCAGGAAGAACTGCAAGAGTTGGTCGCAGACCACTTGGATGTTCTTGAGGAAATCGGCGAGCGTGAGCGCTTCTTCGAAGAGTGGGGAATAACTGTCCACAGTAGTGACAAAATTCCTGGCGAATTCACCATCCGGGGCTCCGGTGATTCATGGAACAGGCTGTTCGAAGGATCCGCAGGCCCACGTGGACCGTTCCTGCAACCGCGCGTCTTTCCTGCCGGTCAAGTAAGCCAAGACGAGGAGCGTCTGGTCAGAGTGTAGATGCCTGATCTTCCTACTCTGACAGGACGTCAGCTCTATAGGCTGTTGATAGAGGATGGCTGGGAACTGAGGCGTCGCTCCAACCACGGGATGTTCCTGACCAAGCGGTTTGAGAACCGCACCAGAACCACTATCGTCAAGAGCACAGGCCGCGACATTCCCAACGGGACGCTGTCAGCCATCCTCAGTCAGAGACAAACCGGTCTTGGGAGAGATGGGTTACTTCAGTTGATAGAAAGGCACGGGCTTTAGATGTTCAACCTGCTCCCCTTCTGTATAACCCAGTAAAGTCAATATCTTGGCAGCGGCGTCTCTAACACCCTCATCCTCATCGCATAGAGCAGCGGTCAGCGATGGAATTGCTGAAATGCTACTAAACCCACCTAGCCCATCCTCAGCCAACCATCCGAGGAGTTGTGATTCATCGCCGAGCGAATGAACAAGAACTGGTAGTCCTTCAGAGTAACCCAATTTTGCTAAGATAGAGGCCGCATAAACCCGCTCGAAATCATCCTCATTGCTAAGAGACTCAATCAACGTAGGCGCGGCTCTATCATCGCCAGATTCACCCAATACAACAGCGACATGCTGTCGGATAGTCCGTCTGTTGTCGCCTAGAGCATCTAGGAGATGCGATTCGGCTTGGCCGTAGTCCATTTCACTCAAACCTAGGACAAGCACACTCAAGGCTTCTGCAATGCTGTGCCGAACGTCCTCGCTGTGGTCATCGAGCGCATCAATCAGAGGGACCACGACACTGACATCACCCAAGTCTCCTAGTGCCTGAGCAACGCAGCTACGAACGAACTCGCTCTGATCTCGGAGAGCCTTGATCAGAGGTACCACGGCACTGACATCACCAAACTCCCCCAACGCCTCAGCGACGCCCCCGCGGACGAATTCACTATCATCCCTGAGGGCACCGATCAGCGCGAGTACAACATGGTCACGATCTAGTACTACTTCCAGATAGATTTGCAAGAATATGAGAAGGCAGTCATACTTGGGTATGATCTTTCTGTGGGGGAGTATCCAGACATGGCTGCCATCAAGTATAAAGTCAAGCTGACTGAATCCGAACGCTCACGTCTCAATGAGGTTTCCCGCCGGGGCAAGCCGTCCGTCCGCACCGTCAAGCGGGCGCTGGCGCTGCTCAAAGCAGATGAAGGACTTCGGGACCGTGAGATAGCCGGTGTGCTTTTGGTCAACGCCGCTACCGTTGCCAGAGTGCGGAAACGGTTCGTCGAGGAAGGACTTGAGGCCGCGATCAATGACAAGCCACGGCCGGGCCGGGAGCGCAAGTTGGATGGCAAGCAGGAAGCGCACCTGGTTGCCATCGCGTGCAGCAGTCCACCCGAGGGACATATAAACTGGACGCTCCATCTGCTGGCGGACAAGGTGGTGGAGATGGAGCTGGCCGGGAGCATCTCCCTGGAGACGGTGCGCCAGATACTCAAAAAAACGAACTCAAGCCGTGGAAGAAAAAGGAATGGTGCATTCCCAAGCTGAGCGGGGAGTTCGTCGCCCGGATGGAAGACGTGC
>DAOUHG010000199.1:0-11518 GCA_034428835.1 Dehalococcoidia bacterium | reverse complement strand
CCGCGTTCAGCTTGTCGCCAAGAGCGGCAAGGCATGGACCGCGACCGTGGCAGAGACGGTGCAGACCCGCGGTGACGGCCACCTGGTGACGCTGCGCGGCGCCGAATGGTCGGCCGATCCGGATGCGCCTATAGCCGACCCCGATTGGATGCACGACGATCCGCCCGAACCTGCGAAGTGACACGCGACCGGCGCACCGCGGGGACCCCTTCAGAGCTTGCGGCCCCGAACCCTGTAGACCGTAAAGGCACGGCGCGTCACACGATGCCGGCGCGGCGCCGCGTATCGAGCCTGCCCGATAACCGCCAGGGCTTCAGCGCGTGACGGCTGAACTGCACCCACCGGCGCCCGGCCCCTGGCGGTGGAGGCGGGCGATTGGGACAACCAGGGCGGGATGCTGCGCTGCCGGCGGACTATGCGCGCCGGCTCAAAAGCATCCGCACGCGGGACCGCGGCTACGCGACGCTGATCGCCGTGCTGTTCTCGATTCCCGTTTCGGCAGCGCTTGACCCGGACGACGCAACCCCGGCGGAGCGCCGGCAAGCCGACAAGCGCCGGGAGCAGCACCAGGCGCGCACTACGGGCAGCGAGGGCGCCGTGGCTGAGGCGGATACGGCGCCGGCGGCGGGCAACGACTGGCTGCTCAAGGTGGTGGACCTGAAAACCCACTATCTGGTGCGCCAGGGGGTGTTCAGGGTGACCGGCGCCGTGGTACGGGCCGTCGACGGGGTCAGCTTTACCCTGCAACGCAATGAGACTTTGGGAATCGTAGGGGAGAGCGGTTGCGGCAAGTCGACCGTGGCCAAGACCATCCTGGGGATCGTTGGCCGCCACGAGGCGCGCCGGTCAGGGCAGATCATGTTCCGGCACGAAGGCACGGTAATCGACGTCAACACCACCGACACCCGCGGGCTGCGGCAGGTGCGCAAGCACGTGCAGATGGTGTTTCAGGATCCCGAGTCGTCACTCAAATCCACGTCTCACCGTTCGCGACATCATCGGCGAGCCGTTGATCGTCAACAAGGTAGCATCGGGAGCGGAGGTGGATCGCCGCGTGGTCGAGCTGATGCGGGCGGTGGGTCTCGATCCAGCCTATCTGAGACGGTACCCGTATGCCTTCAGCGGCGGCCAGCGGCGGCCAGCGGCAGCGCATCGGCATCGCCCGCGCCCTGGCGCTGGGTCCGCAGTTGATTGTCGCGGATGAACCTACCTCGGCGCTGGACGTTTCGGTGCAGGCGCAGGTGCTGAACCTGCTCAAGGAGCTGCAGCGCTGCGCCCTCTCGTAACATCTTCATCTCCCACGACCTCAGTGTGATCGAGCACGTCAGCACCCGCGTGGCCGTGATGTACCTTGGCCGGATCGTGGAAATCGGCACGACGGCCGAGCTGTTCCGCGACCCGCGGATGCCGTACACCGAGGCGCTGCTCTCGGCCATCACCAAACTGGATCCCGGGCAGAAGATGGAACGAGTGATTCTCGAGGGCGACAGTCGCCGATCCTGCGCAGATTCCGAGCGGGTGCCCGTTCCACCCCCGTTGTCGCTACCGCGAGGATCGATGCATGCGTGAGAGGCCGGAGTTGCTGCCGGTGGCGGGTAGCGGCAGCGGGGATCACCTGGCGGCGAGTCACTTCGCCGACCACTTGGCGCTGCGCGGCGTGCAGCCGTCCCGGCGCCGGCGGGCCGACACCGCGGGTCGGTGATCGTCTCGCCCGAACCGATCACCGGCAGCAGCCAGCCAACGGCGTTGATGGTGGGACTCACCACTACTCGCGCCCGTGGCACGCCATAATTCTTGTGTTTCCGGGCGTGGGTGGTGCGGGTGCTCGCGGGTGCTCGCTCGCGCAATTGATTGGTCCCGATAAACCGTGTTAAGATTATGTGATTCGATGGTCCGCGTTACTGAGCATACTGCGGTAGTTCCGCAGTCGACGATGTCGGCGACGCTCAGGGTCCGCGACCACCTGTGGAAGGGGAGCCTGCCCAACAGCGGTTGTTGCTGGATCCTCGCCGTTGCCGCTGCCTGCAGCACAATGTTGCGTCACGTCCTGAGGTCCAAGGAGCCGATCGCCGTTCGTGGCTATTCTCCATGCCCTGGCGTCCGCGCCGGCAAGTGGGCTGGCGTCAGGGATCCGAGCCGTTTCGGCGAGGTGCTGAAATACGGAGGGAGGGAGTGTTCACGGCTCCTCGGCAGATCCCACCGGTAATCTCGAGCGGCCGCTCCAATCCGCTGATACGCAACATCAGACAGTATCCTCTGCTCTATGTCATGTGCGCGGTTGGTGTCCTCTGGTTCGTTGTATTTCGGTACATTCCCATGGGTGGTCTGGTCGTCGCCTTTCAGAAATTCAAACTTGCCAAGGGGCTATTTGAAAGTGAATTCGTAGGGTTCAAGCACTTCCTACGCTTCTTCCACGATCCGTACGCTTTCAGGATCATCAGAAACACGTTCCTCATTGCCTTCTACAGCCTGATCTGGGGATTCCCAGTACCAATTTTGCTTGCCATTACGATAAACGAAGTGCAGAACGAGAAGTTCAAGAGAGTGGGCCAGTCGGTGAGCTACCTGCCGCATTTCGTCTCCACCGTCGTGGTGGTCGGACTGTTGCAGATGCTCACTGCCTCAGATGGTATCATCAACCATCTTTTGGTCAAGCCAGTGACCGACGGCAGACCTATTCTGTTCATGTCTCGTCCCGAGTGGTTTAGAACTCTGTATGTGGGCATCGGCGTATGGCAGGACGCTGGGTGGGGCTCGATCATCTACTTGGCGGCCATCTCAGGTATCGACGTTCAGCTCTATGAGGCCGCTAAGATCGATGGCGCAAGCCGACTTCAGTGCATCGTCCGTATCACTCTTCCAGTAATCATGCCCACTATCAGAGTGCTCCTGATCTTGAGAATGGGAGAGCTCTTCAGCGTCGGTTTCGAGAAGGTCTATCTGATGTACAGCCCCGCCACCTACGAGACCGCCGACGTTCTGAGCACATACGTGTACCGGGTCGGTATTCTGGGCGGACAGGACATCAGCTATGCCGCCGCGATAGGCTTTCTTGAGAGCGTGGTCTGTCTGGTTCTGATTGTAGGTGCCAACTACGTAAGCAGGAAGCTGGCCGGCGAAGGGATCTATTGACATGCTGCCGGGGTGGCTATGAAACAACGCTTCTCTGACTCATCTGTCGATGCTTTCGTCACGGTTTTCATGATTGTGATGATGATCGTGATGCTGTATCCGTTTGTCTACACAATATCGTTGTCGCTAAGCCGCTCCAGTGCGGTTCTCGCAGGCCGCGTGAAGCTGTTTCCAATCGGACTCACTACGGACGCCTACTATCATGTCTTCCGGGAGCCGGGAATTATTCGGGGTTTCATGATGTCCGTGTTCTATGTCGTCAGCGGTACCGCGACGCTCTTGATGCTGGCATCGCTGATGGCATATCCGCTATCGCTGAGAGTCTTCTATGCGCGCAGGGTGATCCTGATCGGCGTGCTCTTCACCATGGTCTTCAACGAAGGGATGATACCGAGATTCTTGTGGATCAAGACGCTCGGTATGCTCGACACCGTCTGGGCTATCATATTGCCTAGTGCGTTGACGCCGTGGTACCTCATTGTCTTCCGGACCTTCCTGAGCCAGCACCCGGAAAGCCTCCGCGAATCTGCTTTGATCGACGGCGCAAACGAGCTTACGATTCTCGTGCGAATCGTACTTCCACTCTCGAAACCTATCTTGGCAACACTGTCCGTCTTTCATATGGTGTACCATTGGAACAGCTTCTTCCCTGCCCTTCTGTATCTCAATAGCAACCATTTAATGCCTGTGCAGATACTCTTGAGGAGGGTGCTGGTGTCGGCAATCACCTACCTGGAGATGTTCATCGGTGCGGAGGAAGAGGTGGTTGCGTTACCTATGAGCGTGCAGGCGGCGTTCATTGTGGTCATCGTATTTCCGATTATCGTGGTTTATCCTTTTGCTCAAAAGCACTTCACCAAAGGAGTGATGATTGGAGCCATAAAGGGATAGGGAGGTGAGCCGCCTATGATTGTATGAGATGCATCTTGGAAGGTACGAGATAATGTTGTCTGACCATGAACTATGGCTTACGCAAGCCAAGGAAGATTCGCAGATGAAGAAAAAGACTATCGTAGGATGGTTCGTTGTGATAGCCTGCGCCGGTGGTCCTCTGTGGGCCGGTGGCGTCGAGGAACCGAGCGCCGCAGGGGCTATGGTAGAAAGTACGGCGCATGTCAGTTACTTCTTTAAAGATTACGGGAGATATCCACTCAATCCGGATGAACACATCGTATTCAGGGAGTTGGGTAGCAAGTTCAATATCGAATGGGACCTTAGTAGTGCCCCGGGAAGCGAATACAATAGCAAGGTGAGTGTCGTGCTGGCCTCGGGTGACATCCCAGACATCATGCTCTTGGTGAATCAAGGGAATTCGCGGGTAGCGCAGTGGGGAGACCGTGATGGATACTTTCTTGACCTGGCGCCCCATCTCGCTGAAATGCCTAATCTACTAGAGAACTTCCTCACCCAGATACCGGATGGTATCAAGAACAGCATGACTGATACGGGCGCGATCTACTCCACGGGAAACTACAAGACAAGTACCGCGGATAATTTCAGCCAAGGATTTTCCTATCGGAAAGACGTATTCGACAACCACGCTATGACGCCGGGAAGCACCCTCGACGCTTTCTATGAGAACCTGAAACAGCTTAAGATGCTGTACCCGGACACGTTTCCCTTTTCCGTACCCGGTGGCTCCGATTGGCTTATTACCTACTCCTCGCCGTTATTCGAAACCGGAATTGGGTTTGGTGGAAAGCCCGTGCTGCCCACGGGAGTATACTACGATTTCTGGGGCGACCCGCCGAAGTATGCAGAAGGTGGGACAGGCGCAAATTACCGGACCATGCTGCAGTTCTTGCAGCGGCTTTACTCCGAGGGTCTGCTGCATCCGGAATTCTTGGCAACGGGAAGTGCGACCTACCAGAAGCTCATCGTGAACAACGATATCTTCATGGGGATGAACCAGTCTTGGAATACCCCCGATACCGTTACCAGGGCGGGCCGTAAGGAGAACGACAATCCCGACTTCATGTGGATGTGGGCAGAGTTTCCCTCCTACCATGGTGCCGGGAAAACCTATACGTTTGGGGGCGTCAGTTCTGGTGCACAGCGGGTGGTCAGTGCCACCACCAAGCATCTTGATAGGATCCTCGAAGTGTTTGACTATATGTTCACCGAGGAATATGTAGAGCTGTTTGCATACGGTGTAGAAGGGGAGACCTTCAATTACGACGACACTGGGCAACCACAGTATATGGATCACGTGAAGACCGCGGATATGCAATGGGCTGCCGGTCTCAACGCAGGGGGCGAAGTGCGAGGAGGTGATTTCCCGGGACAGCAGGAGCGTGGATCACGCGAGGCAGCACGCCGGCAACTCGCTTTCTATGACAAAGTGAACGCGGGATTGCCCGCTGAACCTTATCTGACGTTCACCGAGGAAGAAGGCGACGAGCTCAGGGAGCTGGAGGCCGTGAACACTTATCTGTCGGAGATGGCCTACAAGTTCATCATAGGAGAGGAGAGCTTTGAGAACTGGGACAGCTATGTAGCCCGGTGCAAGGAACTGGGGATAGAGAGAAAGGTGGCCATCTACAACCAGGCCTTCGAACGGTACCAAGGGCGGGATGCACTGGCGGCAGATCTGTTGAACAATCTGGGATATTGAGCGTCCGATCCCGTTGCCGGCCATGTCGGTGAACGTAGCGAGCGCACTTCGGGCGAGACCAGAATTGCTGATCGCCTGAGGTTGGTGCTCTACGGGCTTGCGGTACAGGGCGGTACCGCAAGCCCACTTTCGACCCTGGTATTCACGATGCGGGTTTCCGGAGTGATAGGAGATTCAAACATGGATGAGCAACCCTTGGCACCAGAGTACGTGGTCGTAGGTGCTGCTCCAGCGGGCGATTTGATCACGGACGACCCGGCCTTGGTCAGGCTCCCCAGCGGTCGGCTTCTGGCGACGTTCACTTTCCGCGACCCCGACCTGAACGGACAGAGCAACCCGCAGCGTTTTCGGCTCGCGCGCAGCGCGGACGAAGGACGTACGTGGCAGCAGCTAACGCCACTTGACATCAACATGGGGCTTCCCTTCGTGTACGACGGAGCTCTCTACCTGCTCGGGAACGGACTGGGGAGAAAGGACATCATTATCAGCCGCTCCGAGGACGAAGGTGAGACTTGGCAGCCATTCACTGTGCTGTTCCGAGGTAGCTATTGGAGTGCTCCCACGGCAACGGCGATACGGGGCAATACCTTGTACCGAGCCTTCGGAGCTCCCAACGAGGAAGGACTCTACAACCGGCATGGATCGCGCTGTGTCGTGACGGCGGCGCATCTCGAGGCGGACTTGCTCCGTCCTTCTGCATGGCGAATGTCTCAGGATCTGGTCTTCCCGGGGACGCCTTCGGGTTTAACGTCAGGGTTGTTCAGTCGCGAGGACCACTGGCTCGAGCCGAATGTAGTCAACGTCAGAGGCAAGATCCGCGTGCTCCTGCGGATGCGCATTGACCAATACGCTACCTCCAGTCTGGGAGCGGTCTGCGATGTCAGTGACGACGGCGAGCGGCTGCAGCTGAGTTTCTGTCAATTCCATCCTCTGCCCGGCGCACAGAACAAGTTCCACATCATCTACGACCAGGAATCGCGGCTGTTCTGGATGACGTCGAATCTACCGACAAATACCCAAGACAGGGAGTTAGCTGAGAAGCTTGCGGCGAGAGGCTTGGGCAGGCCCGGAGATGAGCGACGGTTCCTGATGCTGTTCTACAGCATGGACGCGCTGAACTGGTTTCAGGCGGCCTGTCTGGCAATGTGGCCGAGCACGCGACAGTCGTTCAACTATGTGACCCAGATTGTCGACGGGGAGGACCTGCTGTTCGTCTCCCGTACCGCCAAGGATGCGCCGAATCAGCACGACAGCGACTTGATTACATTCCACCGGTTAGCCGAGTTCAGATCGCTCGCGCTCAATCTGCACCCTCGGTACACGCGCAGCTACTCAGGTAAAGAGGAAACCCGGGCAGTCGGTAGGGCGCGTCCTCTCGCTCAAGATCACGTCGTGATCCACACGCTGCCCGATCCGGACATGCTCAGTGGTGCTCCCTCTCTGGTGCGGCTTCGCAACGGCAGGCTGCTCTGCGCCTTCTCACTCATGGTGCTGTTCAAGGAATCGCCTTCGTTCAAAGGACGCATTCAGGGGACCCGTCTACACTTATTCGCAACGCAGGAGAAGTTGGGAGACAACACGCTCTTGATCTTCGCGAGCTCAGATGAGGGCTCCTCATGGCGGCAGGTCTGTGAGCCTCTCGCCTTCAGTGCCGGCCGGCTGTTCATGCGGGGAGGCAAGGTTTATTTCCTGGGAGTGGGGCCGCTGCACGAGGGCATCAGAATCACCCGTTCCGATGATGGCGGTACCACATGGCGCGATCCCGTGACGCTTTTCGAGGGCATCTTCTTCAACACAGCAACAGGTATGGCCGAGCGAGAGCGCAGGCTCTATTGGGCCTTTGGAGCTCCCAACACGGAGGGACTCGGCAATACGGTTGGCTCGCGTTCGGTCGCGGTGGCAGCGGATCTCTCGAAGGACCTGATGGATCCTGCTTCCTGGAGGATCTCTGCCTACTTGACGTATCCCGGCACCCCTGAGGAGCTCACCCGCAGGATGCACGACCACAGCGATCACTATCTCGAGCCGAATGTAGTCAATGTGCGCGGCAGGATACGGGTTATCCTGCGACCGCGTATCGATCGGTGCGCCACAGCCAACATGGCGGTTGTATGCGACCTCCACGACGACGGCGCAGCGTTGGACTACCGGTTCACTCAGTTTCACCCGCTGCCCGGTGGACAAAACCAATTCCACATCGTCTACGATAGTACTTCGCGGCTCTTTTGGATGACCTCCAATCTACCGACGAATACGCAGGATGAGGCATTCGCAGCGGATCTCGCAGCGCAGGGATTTTTGGGAAAACCGGGAAACGAAAGGCGCTTCTTGATGCTGTTCTACAGCGTGGACGCGTTGAACTGGTTTCAGGCCGGCTGTATCGCCAGATGGCCGAACCCGCTTCAGGCGTTCAACTATGCCACGCCCCTGATCGATGGAGAGGACCTGCTGGTCGTCTCCCGGACCTCGCAAGGGGGACGTAACCAGCATGACAATGATCTTGTCACGTTCCACCGCATCGAGAACTTCCGTTCGCTGGCGCTCGATCTGCAGCCCCCCGCTGCATTGATGCAATAACCAATAGCGCAACGGGCGTCCCCGAGCATCGCCCCTCGCCTACTGCGACCCACGCTCAGGTTGCAGGCGGCTTTAGTATTCAGAAAAACTCCGGCGGCCGGTGAAGCGCCGCCCTGGTGGCCGACCTGCCGGCGACCGTGGCCGCCTGCTTGGTGAGCGATGGCGACCCGCCCGGACGCGGCGCCGTGGTCGACCTGCACGCGGCCCTGCACGATGCTGGCCGTGTCTGCTACTCGGCGATGCTGCGCGGCGGCGCCGACGACGCGGACCTGCGCGACCGGCACGCCGAGCGCGCCGCCATCCTGGAACTTGACGGCGGACTGCCACGGCCCGCCGCAACGGCCCGGGCCCTAGCTCGGCTGATCGAACAACTGCCCCGGAGGACAACATGATCGACCCTGAACTGACCCGCTCCCGCACCCGCGGCGCCCTGCTCGACCTGGCCGACGCACAACGGAAGCTGGCCGACCCTGACACGCCCCAGCCTGACCACAAGGCGGCGCAGGATGCCTTGCCGGCCCTGCTGCGCGCCGCCCGCGAGGCGCTGGAACAGCACGCCGACCCTGACCCGCCGGAGCCGGTGGCCGTGGAGCCGCTGGCCAACCCGGCGAACGTGGCTGCGGCGCTTGATGCCCCGGACCCGCCCGGCGCGGCGCAGTACCTGGCCGACCTGGCGTTGCGCTCCGGTGCGCCGGTTGCCGGCCCGGAGGCGCTGCGCCGCGTGCTTCGCCTGGGGCACCGCGACGAAGCGGTGCGGGCTGACCTGGTGGAGATTTCCGGCACTCAACAGCGGCGGCGCGTGTGAATCTATATGCGGCAGGCGTGAATGAGTATGCGTAGCCGTCGAGCTTCCTGGACGGTTGGCGACCTCTGCCCCATCAGCCGCGCCGGTGGTTGGTGACGGTCGAGGCGGGCGCCCGCCTTACGATTCGCCTTCAGAAGTAAGGCGCGTGTCGCTCGGTCGCTCCCTAAGGGGTGCCAAATCCTTACCGTCCTTACCGTAGTTCCCGGTTACCGCTCTATACGCGTATACGCGTGTGCGCGCATAGAGCGGGGAATCAGAGATGTCGGTAAGGTCGGTAAGTCGGTAAGGATTACGTCTGCGCCTTCCGGGTACACCTTCGCACCTTGGCGGCCTTGCCGCTGATCCAGGCCGTTTTGGGGGCGCCGTATTTCTCGGTCAGCTTCGTTCCGAACGCGTGTTTCGTGGGGCGCTTGTCCTCCGGCATGGCACTGGTATACGCGTCGTACAGATCGGCCGACCAGGTGACCCCGGCGGGATCAAGGGCGTAAGTCTCATCGAGCCAGGCGCCTATCGGGTCGCGCTCGTTTCGTGCGTGCTCGGCGCCCGCTTCCATCTCATCCGGCGCCTTTGGCAGCTTGACAGGTGCGGCCAGCGACCACGCCAGGATGCGGCCGTACTCGGCGCGTAGCTGGTCGCGGAGTGTCGTGTCGGGTGCTGTCTGGACGTGCCGGCAATCGACGGGCTTGAACCTCCGCCACAGTCCGCTGCCGCTGGACGCATACGGTTGGTGATTGCCGGTGCAAAGTAAATGTACTCGGCTCCGAAAATCGAACGGGTCTTGACGCATCCGATTGGCGGTTATCGACTCTCCGCTCACCAGCGGCAACACTTCCTCAGTGTTCCAGGCACCTCTCGGTGGCACCTCCGCCACGCGCACCAGCCGGCGCCGATCAAGCCGTGCCAGCCATGCGCGATGATGGTTGGCTTCGCCTATCAGATGCGCTGCTGCAACGGTGACGCCGTAGCCGCCCGCGATGTGCAGCAGCGTATCGGCCACGATTGATTTCCCGGTCTTCGGTGGACCGAACAGGAACAGCAGCGCTTCTTAGACCCTGAACGTCGCGCTAGGCGCCGAGCTGCGCCGCCGCATCGACGCCGCTGCGGATCGCTACGGCTGCGCCGCCGGCATGGTCGCCCGCTACGCTATCGAGCACGGCATGCGAGGCGCGCTGCAACGCTTGCAGCGCGAACTGCCGCCCGACCAGCGGCCAAGCGCCGCCCCGGAGGACGAACCGGCGCGGGCAGAGTGAAATGGAGTTTGTGATTGCGGCGCTGCTGATCGCCCTGTGGTGGTACCCCGGTCGGCCGCCTGTTCGAGTGCTGTGGTATCGCCGCCCGGAAGCTGAATACGGGAGCGGCGACGCAGGCGCGCCGCCCGGACGGCGTGACGGCGGCGCGCCTGCGTCGAGTGAGAGGAGAGTTATATGGAGATTGCGGTGATCGTCTGGATCATCTGCGGAATCGCTTGCGCTGTTATCGGCTCCAGCAAGGGAGACAGAGGCGTTGCTTGGTTCTTCCTTGGAGTACTGCTCGGTCCGATTGGCTTGGTGGTAGCTCTATCGGCAGACCAGAGGAAGATCGAAGATAGGCGTATTGCCAAGGGCGGGATGAAGCGATGTCCATCATGCGCGGAGCTTATCCGCCAGGAGGCGATCAAGTGTCGCTACTGCGGGGAAGCACAGCCGCGCCGCCCGCACCGTGCACATGACCGCGCCGACACGGACGCCGGACAGTGATCGCCGCACACTGGCGCGGTAGCGCGTTGGTCGCCGTCGCAGTTCTCGCGATTCCGGTGCTCGCCGTCGCCCGGACCGGGACCTTTACGTGCGAAATCGATTCGCAGGCTCCGGCCGAGGATGCATCGGCTCGCTACGGTTACAATCCGGGCTACCTTGACATCTCCTGCACGGAGCAGGGCGGTCGCGCGTTGGACTTTGTCGTGCGGCTTGCCGGGTTTCGAGGGATCAGCGACCACACTTGTCGCTTCGATTATCAAGCTCAGACCGAGGCGGCGCGCCAGTTCACCGACATCTCGTGCACTGAGAACGAGCCTTACGACTTTCAAGTGACGCCCAAGGGGGTGACGGTGATGGGCTCCACGCGCTTTGTCGTCATCCCGCTGTCCAGGCCGTTCGGATCAATCGTGATCGACGCTAGGGTTGACTGCGAAGATGGATCGTTCTACAGACCTGACGCCGAAGTTGACTTCATCAGCACCAAGGATGCAACTGGACCGCTCGATGTAGGCGAGATCGGCGAGGTCTACTACGACGCGAACCACTGCAACGGCGCATGGTCGACGATCACGCTCACGCCGCGCGCCTTCGCCGCGGAACACCGGGAACGGGCGCCCGAGCACCGGCGCCGGGTCACCGGGCCGCCGGCGGCGC
>DAOUHG010000198.1:0-1614 GCA_034428835.1 Dehalococcoidia bacterium | reverse complement strand
GCGAGGGCATCCCCGAGGGGGACTACACACGGGTCATCAGGGAAGACCCGGAGCGTGAGGGGCTGCTGTACGCCGGGACCGAGGGCGGGGTTTACGTCTCGTTCGACGATGGGGACTCGTGCGACTCGCTCCAGCTCAACCCCGTGTCGGGGCACGGGGCAGGCCTGCCGCCTGTGCCGATACATGACATGGTAGTCTGGGACGGCGACCTGGCGGTCGCGACGCATGGGCGGTCGCTGTGGATACTGGACGGCCTGTCCACTCTCCACCAGTTCGGGAACGTGGAAGACGGGGCGAGCGCGCATCTCTTCCGACCCGGGCCCACGTACCGAATCCTCTCGGAGCCATACGGGTACTGGAACCAGGCTGCCGGACGCACCAAGCATTACCAACTCAGTCTTGGAATTCCGGCGACGTATCGTATTTCAGAGACCGAGCATGGAACGCGATCCATAACGCCAATCGACGCCGGTCAGAACCCGCCTGGCGGAGTTGTGGTTACGTACTTCCTCGACGAGGCGCCGGAGGGCGAAGCCACGCTCACGTTTATGACAGACGAGGGCGAGGGCGTCCGGCATCTCTCCAGTCGCGCTGGAAGCCCCAGGGTTCCCAAACAGCAGGGCATGAACAGGTTTGTATGGGACATGAAGCACGAGGGAGCGCGGCGAGTCGAAGGGGAATCAGGAGCCGGTCGGCCGATGTACGTGCCCATCATCCCGCCGGGAACTTATCGAGTACGGCTGCAGATCGGCGAGGAGGCCTGGGAGGAGAGGTTCGACGTACTCGCAGACCCGCGCGTGAGCATATCCCCGGAAGACCTGGGACGTCAGCACGACCTGTTGATCGCGATACGCGACAAGGTGTCTGAGTCGTCAGACGCCGTGGGGACGGCCCGCAGCATCGTCGGCCAGATCGAGCAGTGGACAGAGCGTTCGACCGGCGCGACCGGGAGGGAAGTGGTGACAGAAGCGGCGGAAGGCCTGAGAGAGAAGCTGTCGGTGATCGAGAACGAACTGCTGCTGGGGAGCGTCAGCTCCGATACACCGATGCGAGGGGCGTTCTACGCCAGGGGTCTGCGCTCCAGACTCGCTTCACTCGGGGACACTGTCGGAATGGCCGACGGCGCACCGACTCGGCAGTCCTACGACGTATTCGAGGACCTGCGGTCCCAGATAGACGGTCAGCTTGATGTCCTGCGCGGCATTCTCGATGAGGACCTCGAAGCCTTCAACAGCATAGTACGGGAGCTTGACCTGGCTCCGGTGATTCTCGGAGGAGACGAACAGGGTTAGCGGGCTACCGCCAGGGTGTGGCGTAGTGCGCGGCCTGGTCTACGATTTCGAGGCCTACCAATGAATATGGCATGGCCGTGATTGGCACAAATTGATTGGAGGCGGGGTCTGGCGAGGAAGGAGGCTCCAGAATCACTTCTGGAGCCTCCTTTTCTGGCCGAAACTATTATGGTTGCGTAATCTCAGCAGCTGATGGAGGCCAATCACATGCGCACACAACTCCCGCTTGCCCTCACTTGTTGTCATAGCAACTCCTGGCAGAGGGCGACTGAGAGTGAACATCCATCGACGACACCTTTTACTGATTTGTGTCGTCACCGTC
>DAOUHG010000197.1:0-2288 GCA_034428835.1 Dehalococcoidia bacterium | reverse complement strand
GGTTTGCTGACCGGGCGCTACCAGGTCGGCCACGTCTTTGCCGACGACGACGAGCGGTCTCAGTTGCCGCGCTTTCGAGGCCAGACCTTCGCTCATTACGTCGAGGTAGCGCGCCGGCTTCGGGAAGTTGCTTCAGACAAGGGAATAAGCCTGGTCCAGATGGCCATCGCTTGGCTCCTGCGGTTGCCTGCCGTAAGCTGTGTGCTGGTCGGAGCAAAGCGTCCAGAGCAGCTGCGCGAGCATCTCGGGGCTGCAGGCATCACCTTCAGCAGCGATGAGCTTGCCCGAATCGAGACCATACTTCAGGACACGCCTGGGGAGTTGTACGATTCTCCGAATGTCTAACTCGAAAATGCCGTTGGAGTCACGGTGCACGGCCGTTTTCATGGTCTTAGATGTCGCCGCGTGACAGCAACGACCTAGTCCTAAACACTACGCGAGTTGCGAGCGATAGGTGTTGTCATGTTCTTTTTGGTCGCGGAATCGAACGCGCGCAGTCGTCCTAACATGGGGCTCGGAACGCTGACCGCTGAATCGCCAGTTGGTGCAGGAGGTCAACTGATCACGATCGAAGAGCTGCTCACTTCGGGCGCGTGCGGGTGAGAGATCCACGATAGTAGAGCAGTTGGCTTCAGGACGATGGGGAGATCCCGGGGTATGGAAAGAGCAGACAAGATCAGGAGGCAGGTCGGACGCTGTATGGAGGAGCTCTTACAGGGAACCCTCACAGAAGCAGGCCTGCGCGAGATTCTGGACACATTGGATGAAGGGCCGCCGCGACAACAGCTGCTGTTCCTCAGGGTGGACGGGTCGACCATCAGCGCCGGCGTCATTGGGATGATGATGCTGGAAGACGGTCAGGTCACCGAAGGGCCACAGGACCCACGGGAGTGGCCCTTCGGGAGCGTCATCGACGCCATTCAAGACGGCTGGCGGGTGATCAAGTTTCCGGAGCTTGCCCTTTGGATCGATGAACGGCAGACGTATGAAGTAGGCGCTGAGTTCGTGCTGGAGAAACGGAGTGAGAGTTGAGGAGCACGACTGATATTCGTCCGACTCTGACCGACCTCCAGGTGCTCGATTTCTGCAAGAGAGGTTTTCACATTCTGCCGGCCGTCGTGCCCGAACAGATCAACCGCAGAGTCGTCGAGTACGCCAACGAGGTCGTCCAAACGCGTCCCGAGTTGCAGGCTCCGCGTCGCTCGAAAGAGATGGAATTCCACCTTCCGCTGCTGGAGGAGCAGTGGCTCGTAGAGGGCGTCTTGCTCAACGAGGCGGCCGGCGGCGCCGTCCGCTCCCTGCTCGGGAGAGACTTCACGCTGCCCAACATCATCAGCGACCACCGCGCCGAAACGCCGATGCCGAAGCCGGGCGGCTGGCACCGCGATGGCAACTACGTGCATGACAAGAAGCTCAACTACGTAGAAGTCTTCTATCACCCGGAGGACGTGCCCATGGAAAAGGGGCCCACGGCGATTCTCCCGGCTTCGCATCATCTCGCTTCCGGTCCGGTCGGTCATTACGGGAGCCTCAAGGGTGTCGTGCATTTCGCGCCGCCCGAGGCGCCGGCGGGGTCGATTCTGATCATGTCCTACAACCTGTGGCACCGCCGTACGCCGTCGACGGTACCGGGCCAGCGTCACCTGTTTCGCTACAACTATATAGCGGCGGGGGGCACGCTAGCGGCGCTGCGGGCAGGGCTCCTCGTGCTCGGCGTGGGGGCCGGTCTCTACCTGCCGTCGGGATATGCGGTCATCACGTCTCTCGTGGGCCGCGATCTGCAGGGCAGGGCCATAGCCGCACACGAGACGGCACCAGCCTTCGCCTTCATGGCGGCGCCGCTCCTCGTGCAGCTATTGCTCCCCCTTGGCTCGTGGCGATGGACGGTGGCGGTGCTGGCGGCTGCCAGTGTGCTGACCCTGGCCGTTTACGCGAGCGTAGGCCGCGGCGGCGCCTTCCGCGGCCGCTCTCCGAGCGTCCGCGGCGTCAGCCTTTTGGTGTGGCGGCCGGCATTCGCGCTGATGCTGGCGTTCGTGTGTGTGATCGGCGCCGCGAGTATGGGCGGCTACTCGATCCTGCCGGTCTACCTGGTGAGTGAGCACGACCGCTCACTGGTCGACGTCAACGTCCTCGTGGCAGCTTCGCGGGTCAGCGCCCTGCCCCTGGTGTTCGTGGCCGGATGGCTTGCCGATCGGATTGGACCACGCCCGGTCGGGGCATGGACGGCGACGGGTGCCGGGGTGGCGACCATCCTGATCGGTGTAACCTCGGGAGCCCTCCTTTCCGCG
>DAOUHG010000196.1:0-4116 GCA_034428835.1 Dehalococcoidia bacterium | reverse complement strand
CATGTAGGGCTTGAGACCATTGAGATCCCAGTGGGAGGAGAAGCATCCCGCCAGTGACGCCTCGGCCTGGAGTTGGGCGGCGGCGTTCTCTCCCAGGCCCAGTGGTATCAGTCCGGCCGCATCCCTCTCTTCGTTGATGACCCCAAGCATCCGTCGCTTCACCTCGATGTGTCGCTCGGCAGGCGGCCCATCTGAGACGGGGATCTCCGAAACAACCGCGGCGTGTCCTCCAGGTTCCGGCAGGTCGTCAACGAATAACGAGTATGTGGAAACGACCGTGTCCTCACCATTCAGCGGCGCCCACAGGACGATCGTGTACACCCCGCTTCCGCGAGTGTTCAGGAGGCCGCCGATGTCCGCGTTCACCGAGAAGGTGTTCCCATCGATCCTCCACTCGGATGCGGTCAACATCGCCAGCACAAGGGTCTCATCCTGCACCGGTCTCTGGCTGGCGTCGTATGCCTCCTGCCAGAGTGCATGCGCCTCGTCGTGGGAGCGAGCAGCGGGGGCATCGGCGGAAACTTCATATGGGTCCGGACACGCGCTGCCATCCACCCTCCTGGTGATCTCGTCCCTGAAGTAGATCCGGTCTCCGGTCTCGGGCGGTCTCAGGTTTGCGACGTGCAGCCCGTTCCTGGAGCAGTACGTACGAGACACCTGGCCCAGGGTGAGCTGACGTGGTGACGGGTCGTGGTTGATCCGGACGAGCAGGTCCCGCTCGTCCTGGAACTGCACCCCGTTCTTCATCTTCCCGGATATCGTCAGGATCCCGTTCTCCAGGGTGGGCACCCCCTCGTACTCCACATAGTTGCCCTCGAACTGCTGGACGGCCTTGAAGTTGTACCTGTCCCACGCGAGGCCGATGTTGACCCTCCTGTGCTTGGGACGAAGGATGTTGCGTCGATGGCCGGGACTGTTCATCCAACCAACCATCGCCTCGCGCACCTCGTCTTCTATGTCGGAAATAGCACGGTAGTTGTCGGCTTCGGTTATGCAGTAGTCGCTGCCGTGTACGTTCTCACCGCTGGACTGATAGCCCCCGGCGAGGCTGTACCTCATAAACGGCTTCAGTCCATCGAGCCCCCAATGGGATGAGAAGCATCCCTCGAGGGCGGCCTCCGCGTGCAGCTGCGCCGCGGCATTGTCACCCATGGCGACCGGCTGCAGACCGGCTCCTGTGCGCTCCACATTGATGAGCTCAAGCATCAACCGCTTCTGGTCCATGTGTCGAAGATGGGGCGGAACAGATGGATCGACCGTGGGGGTTGGAGTGGGTGGAACAGGCGTCGGTGTGGAAGGAATGGGCGTGGACGTCGGTGCCGGGGTCGGTTCCCCGGACGGCACTGGCGTGTTCGGGGGAGATGGTGCTGAGACCGTCGTGGGGGAAAGGGTTGGCCGTACGGTCGGCGTCTCCATTGCGACCTGCGTTACCACGGGCTCCGGTGTTACGGACGCCGTGGGGGCCGGTTGAACGGGTGTGAACATAGGAGCGGGGACCGGTGTCGGTACCACGGTCGCCTGGGTGGCTGCGGTTTGAGGAGCGGAGGGCGTCTCCTGGACGATGGCAACCGATGGTGCCGCCGGCGCAGGAGGGGAAGGTGCCGGGGGCGTTCCCTGATCACAGCCCAGCAGGACTGCAGCGAACGCAAGTCCGACAAGGGTGGCTGAAGCGATTCTCAGAAAGACTTCACGCATACTCATCTCAGCAGTTCTTGGGTTCATTCCCCATGTTGACCGCGTCATGGCAACGCCAACCGGCGCGGGCAGTAGATGTGTAGATTGAGGGCTGAGTCAAAAATTGCGCCAAGGACTGTATACAAGGATGAAGGGGCACCTCTGGAGACATCCAATGAGGTGCGTGTTCGGAACAGCCGACGAGCAATGGGCAAGTTCGGTAACAATCTGATCAGTCCTCGTCCTTAGAGCCCAGCAGTGGGCGTACCTCCCGGTTTCGGACCTCTGTGAATGCCTGGTCCTTCAGGATGTCGACATCTGGGACCAGGACGACGCCCATGAACCGGGTTCCCCGGTCTCCGCCAAACACAATTGCGCCGTACTGGACAAGTTCGGATAGTCCGTCCGCAACCGCAGACCGTGACAGCGTGGTGAGCCGAACGAGGTCCTTCTGCCTGATGTGGATGCTCCTGTCCTTTCCGTGGTCCTCTTCCTCGAGGGCAAGACGCGACACTAGCGCTGCCGCCACCCTCGACGTGGGCGTTCCACTGGTCGCGAGCGACGTCCAGTAGAAGCGTGCCAGGCGGCGCATCAAGAGTTGGTGCATCCGGTCCTGCACGTCTGGCATTCGATCCACTATCGCCGACATGACGCTCACGGGTATGCCCACGACGATTGTCTCGGTCACGGCCGAGTAACTACCAACCCATCTCTGTGCTCCGGAGAGGAACTCGTGCTCACCGATCAGGAAGGGTGCGGTCAGCTCGGAATGCGGGTACTGCCACGGAACGACGGTCCCGTTCTGAATGAAGACCAGGTGGGTGAACGGCGCTCCCGACCGGATCATTGGGTTGTCGGCAGACGGGGCGGCGTACGTCATCTCCAGGGGCTCTGCTGCCTCTGAGAGTACGCTCTCCAGCTCGGCAGGGTCCGCCGAACTGAAGTGCAGGCAACGTGCCAGTGCCTGCGCAAAGCCGGCAATCTCAACAGCCATACTGAGCGGTTCTCCCGGTCTTCTTCAATTCCTCGATCCCACTCGTCGAATTACACATAAGATTATTTTGGTATGTCGAAGGCAGCAGCAGGATATCATAATAACGTAACTATGTACATTTATATTGTATATTTGACTACATTATCAAACACGTATACAGTACATATTATCTCGCTGGTCACGTAGCCACAGCACACTTACCCGCTCATCAGTTCATCCGACTATTCCAGAATCACCCGCTGCTGATGCGGTCCTGCTATGGACATCACCCCATGAGGCAGAAAGAGATCGACAGGCAGGAAAGTTGCTCAGTTCCATCACACCATGCAAGTAGTCAGTTCCTGGGGAAGGCTAGACCATGAACCGTCCTTTTATCCACACCGCGAGATTCTATAGGTCATCACTCGCCACCAAGGTGAAGGCTGTTGTCTGCGTGACGGCAGTCCTGGTTCTGGTGTATGTCGTGTTCGTACAGGGCTGGCAGAACGTGTCGGCCCAGAGGGGGGCGAGGGCTGCCGAGGGAATAAGGATGACCTCAGAGCAGGCCGGTGACATGTCCGAGACGACCAGCGCCGTGGGCACGCTTATCGCGACTGCGGCTGCTCCCTCATCGTCTACTCCTTCGTCCAACCCCCCTCCTTCAGAAGGAGGCTTCTCCTCAGAGGGCGCTAAGCCCCACTTGGAAAACAGCGCCTGGTACGTCGTCCGAATCGAGGACATTTCGGGACGATGGGAACCGGCATACTCAGCCGCAAAGGCCGATATCGAAAGGTTCGAACACCGTTTCAGGACCGCCGAGGACAGACTGAGTGAGTACTTTGATGAGCAGAGAGAGCTGACAGGCAGCGTCAGCGATTCCGCACTTCGCGCCGAGTTGCGTCGCCGGGACTCGGAGGAGAGAAGGGCCTATACCCAGTGGACGGAGGAGGGCAGGAAGCTCCTCAACAGGGCCCAGGCAATTGAGAGGGAACTGGACGACATGGATGTCGTAATACGCAAGCAGCAGCTAACGGTGAGCATGCTCAGCGAATACTCGAGAGCGAGCTCAATTCCAAGCTCCGCACAAAGTCTTCACAGGGCGCTGGGCGAATTCCGCCTGCAGTCGGACGAGCTCGCGAGCGATCTGTCTACCAGAGTTTTCAACTAGCGGATACCAGCGGAGAGTACGACCATGCGCGTGTCGGTGCCGACAACCCTTCCTGCAGACGTGTTCAGCGCCATAAGAAGTGTGAAGTCGCACGTGAGACGCCTCGACACTTCCAGAGGACATTTGGCCCTGGCCATCGTGGGTTGGGTCATCGTGGTAGCCATTCCCCTGGTCTCCTTCGATGCTGCCGAGGGACAGACCGCGGTGGACATCGCAAGGTACGTCGTGTTCAGGGGGCTCGATCGAGACGTGTGGTACGCACTCTCGGCGGTATCGATGTTCGTGGGTCTCCTTGCGGCCC
>DAOUHG010000195.1:0-8384 GCA_034428835.1 Dehalococcoidia bacterium | reverse complement strand
GGACGAAGAATGAGTGTTTCAATCCTCACCCGGTCGTCGGACCGGATGCAACTAGCCAACGACCGCCGTACACCTGCCTCGTAAGCCGTTTCAATCCTCACCCGGTCGTCGGACCGGATGCAACACGTACCGCGTCCACACCGCCTGCGTCATAGTCGTTTCAATCCTCACCCGGTCGTCGGACCGGATGCAACATGGCGACGTGGCGGACATCGGCGGATGGTTCACCGAGGTTTCAATCCTCACCCGGTCGTCGGACCGGATGCAACACCTCCAGGCGGAGGATGCCGGTGTTCGGTCCGGCGTTTCAATCCTCACCCGGTCGTCGGACCGGATGCAACGCGATCGCAGTCAGGGCCGCCATGACCACTGCGATGTTTCAATCCTCACCCGGTCGTCGGACCGGATGCAACGCGGCAGAGGATGGAATACCAATGGCCCATAACGGTTTCAATCCTCACCCGGTCGTCGGACCGGATGCAACTCCCTCGTTCAGAATCGTAGCGGGGGCGCGCGAACCCTGATAGGCCAGTATAGTTCGATCATCGCACACTCGCGCCAGAACAATAACAAACCCAGCTTTTCAAAGCTGTCTGAGCTTCGGCGCGAACCTAACGATTGCAGGCCAGCCACAACAGGTTCGCGTTCGTGATATGTGCGGCTAAACAATGAGTGTGTCAGTGAAGTCCTGGGCGTTGTCAACGCCGTATACCTCGAGCGTATGGGACCTGTTGTCGCGCAACCTATAGAATCTCAGACTGTCCTCGCCGGTGCGGATGGTTTCCAGGAGCCGTGTCTTCATTCGCTCGTAGTTAACGTCGGACAGCGTACACTCGAACACCGATTTCTGGACCCGTGTGCCGTAGCCCTCGCAGATCTTGGCAACCCTGCGCAGGCGTCTGCGTCCAGCAGGTTTCTCAGTGTTGACGTCGTATGTCACCAGTACCCACATGTTCGGATTATCGTTCCTGATCTAGCGAGGCGTATAGGGAATGTAGTGTTCCAGGTCGCCTCTCAGATGTCGCGCGAGGAGACGGGCCTGAACACTGGGTATCAGACCCATGGGGATCCTGCGATCCAGCAGCCGGTGACGGACCTCTTCTGCCTTGCGCTTCTGGTAAGCGGTCACCACTTCTCTGCGCCCGTCATCGGTAAGGAGCACTCCACCCCCGGGCCTTTCAATGAAATGCTCATCAGTCACCTGCCGGCGATTGATGAGCGTAAGCGCCAACCTGTCAGCGAGTGCCGGCCGCAGCTCTTCCATGAGATCCAGGGCGAGCGAAGCTCGGCCCGGACGTATACCGTGCAGGAAGCCGATCTGCGGATCCAGGCCCACCTCCTCCAGAGCGGCGACGCAGTTTGTCAGCACAAGCGCGTAGATGAAGGACAGCAGAGCATTGACCGGGTCCCGTGGGGGCCTACGGTTTCTGCCACGAAACGAGAAGGCTTCTCCATCATCACGTATCAGTCCTGAGAAAGCGGAGAAGTAGGCCGATGCAGCCTCTCCCTCTAATCCGCGGGCCTCATCCAGGCTGCCTGCATGTTCCAGTCGCCCCGATGCCTGTGCATGAATGTCAGCGGCTGCTCGGAGGCTGGTTTCCCGTCCCGGGTCTTCCGTCTCTCTGGCGACGCGCATCAGGACCTGTCTTGCATTCTGGAGCTTCCCTGCAACGATGGATCTTGCAATCTCCAGGCGAGCGTCTTCGTCCAGGTGGGCACCGTGCTGGGCCATTCTGAGCAATACATTCCCACTGACCGGGCCAACGACCCTGGCCTGAAACCTCCCACCGCGGTCCATGAAGACCAGGTCGCGTCCCTCGGACGCACAGCTTGCAATGACAGCGGTGCTCACGGTAATACGTCCAAGGCATACGATGCCGCCTATATGGTGGGTGGGCACCCGGAGCAGGGTCTTGCCATCGAGTTCGACGCGAAGCGTGTCGTGGTCCAGTCGGAGGAAGCTGCCCTGTGTTGTGATGTACAGGGTATTCAGAAGCTGATGGATTCCCATAGTCACCATCGGCGGGACCTCCCGAGAGGCTAGTTGACATCGATTCTGAACAGTTCACGATGCAGACGTCCTATCCGTGTCGGGCGCGATCCGACCGAGGGCATACATGTCTCGATCAGAGAGCATGGCGGACACCTCGCATCGTTCACCGGCATGGGCATGCCTGCCGAGGAGTTGATCCGTAGGATCGCTTCGATGGTGCTGAGAACACGTTCCCTCAGCGCCTGACCGATCTCCACATCCCGGCGTTTACGGGATGACACGTGATATATCGCACCCCGTGGAACTTCGCAGTCGAGCATCTCCTCAAGGCACATCGCCTGTGCTGCGAGTTGAAGGTCGGAGTGTCTGTCGGGACGTCGTCTTCCATGCTTGTACTCAACGGGATAGGGCGTCGAGCCGTGAAACTCCACCACGTCGGCCCTGCCAACCAGATTCAGCTCGTCGGACCACAGCGGAACGCTTCGCTCCACCCGGATGCCGTCCACCGTTTCCGAGAGCGGCCCCTCGTCCACCCTCCGGTGGTCATTGGTGCCTCGCACAGTGAAGACATTCTCGTCGAACACCTGCTCACGATGAATCAGTGCGTACTGCCTCGGGCAGTAGCTGTGGTGCTCGAGGGCCGAGATCATGATCGGCTCGTTCTCGTTCTGCGAATACCGCATAGTCTTCAGTCCTCAGCCGATACTGAGCGGATTAGAGGTGCCGCTCGGGGTGATGTCCACTTTGCAGACTACCCAACCAGCCGAGTCATACCAACCCCATCGGGCATTTCGGACACATCGAGTTGAACCTCGTAGTCCTGGAACCTCCTGGGGGCGGTGATGCTGTCTCGCATGACGACCGAGACCCGCTCGAAAAGGGTGTGTGCGGGTGCATTGCCCAGCTTGCTCTCGTGGCTGAACACGTAGAGGCCCCGGCAGGCCATCAGGCCTCGGGCGGACGAGCGGTCCAGGTCCCACATGTTCACCAGGGCGTTCCAGAACATCTCCATGTCCTCCCGGTCCACCCCGGTCTGCGTCGCGAAGTGAGGACTGAAGAACCCGTGCGCTTTGTACAGCCCGTATGGAACGAGCGCCTTCCGCCCCATCTCCGTTTGCTTTCCGCCCTGTCCGGTGCCGTCCTCATCCGACACCTCGACCTCAGCGTCCTCAATGCGTGTCACGGCAATACGCGTGATCGATAGGTCCAGCGGCACGATCGGGTCAATGGACCTCGCGAACGTCATCTGCACAGGTCCTCGAACCTGTCCACAGTTCACCCCCGTTGTCATCACGGCGCCGAACAGCCTGATGTCGTAGAAGTTCCCGCACATCCACTCCCTGGCCTTGTCGACATCAGCCCGCTTCTGACGTGTTCCCGTGGACCGAATTTCAAGGTCGTCGTAGGCCCGCTGGTGCTTGGCATTCAGCGCCTCTCCGCTCTGGATATAAATCTTGAACCTGGACTCGTCTCCCCGAACGGCATCGACCCAGTCGCGCACCTTCCTCTTGAGGGCAACGTCGGTGACCAGCCCCTGCATGGTCTCCGGGTCCACGCGCGGTAGGTTGCCGGCGTCGGGGTCTCCGTTGGGATTGCCGTCCGCGACATCGAACAGCAGCACGAAGTCCTGGCGACGGTTGATGTCAGTGTATGCTTGATCGGTCATGTCTATTCTCCTGAGCGTGGGTGTGATCGCCTGCTAGGATTCGGTCTCCGCGGTGGTTCCACTGTCGGGGCGGCCACCTGCCATTCGTCTGAACCGGTCTGCTCTCTGGTGGTAGTATCCGAGGGCGAACAGACCCTGCTCCTCCAGCGTGAGCGTCCTGGGAAACTCCGACAGACCCTCCAGTATCTCGGTCATGCGTCGTTGAATCGCGTGGTATGCGGGGGCGTTGTCCCGCTGCAGCTTCGACAGGTGGGGCTGTGCGCCGCGCATGAGGCGGCTGAACACCGACGCTGGAGCGGACGATGCCGTGCCGTAGTATCGGTCCACGATCGTTGCGTTGATACCCCTGATGGCAGATCGCTGGGCGTCTTCCAGCACATACAGCAGTCGTCCACACAGGTAGGCTGGGTTGCGGTTCGTCATTTCCAACTCGACCATGTAACCCTCCGGGTATGAGTCTCCCTTGTTCGTGGCCAACACGAGTTTGATGAGCGCGGCGCGGGGTCTGGTGACCCTCTGCTCCGCGCGGTTGCGTCTCACGGCCTGGTAGAGCAGGTCCATCGGAAGAGGCGTGCCGACGAGCGCGCAGCGCACGAGGGACCTGGTGACGTTGGGAGGAAGGTCTCTCAACTCCCTGACGGTCGCACCGGCCAGCGCGTATATGCCGAGATGTCGTGGCTCCTCGCCCCGTCCACCCACAATGGACTGGGCCCCAAACCATCTCACGATCCTCACCCTGACCTCACCGACGGTCGTATCCAGCCAGTCGCGCAGCACTGCGCGTCCCCCGCTTGCCGACAGCACCGCGCCGTAGAAGGCGCTGTCGTCAAGGTCAGACTGTCGGCCACCGGACCACAGGGTTTCAATCTGTGCACGGACGTCCGCCTCATCCGGCGAGTTCAGGATTCTGCCCCAACTGAAGGGGGTCTCCCGGCGTGTCCAGAAGATGACCTTTGCGGCGGGAAACCGGACGTGGGAGTTCTCGTCAGATAAGAGGTGATTGACCGCCTCCGTGAATTTCTCGCCGCAGGCGGCGCACGTTGGAGCGATCTGCGAGTTCTTCAGACCGTAGGACTCGAAGACCGTGGTGTTTGCGGAGATGATGGACGTTCCCGACATCTGACCGCCCGGGATGCCCTTCACCTTCTTCTGCAGGCGATCGAGCACCGGCTTGACTTCACCGCATACCAGGCACTGGAGCACCCGGTTCTCAGATCCCGCGGCCGCGTCTGCCCAGAAGGTCTGGACCTCCGGCGAATCTGTCGGAAATTCTCCGGCGACCCGGAACGTGATAGCGTCCCCGGGGTTGAAGTCATCAGCGATGTGCAATTGGCCTGCGCACCCGCCGTTGAGGAACCTCGACACCGCGCTGACCGCTGGCAGTCCGGTCGCAGACGCGCACCGGTCGACCAGCTCCACATAGGCGTCGTGCATCGCAGAGACCCGCTCAGGCTTGGAGCCGTCCCGCATGACACCAAGGGTGTACTCGGCATTGTCCGCCAGCAGCAGCGGTCTGATCTTGTTGGCCCTTCCGAGGCTGGGCGCCAGCCTTGGCGCACCCCTCCGAGTCGCGCGGTTTCCGGGGTCGGCGGTATCGATCGGCGTCGGACTCAGCAGCTCTCCGTCGGAGGCCAGGTCGATCACGTACCGGATCGGCCTCGAGGAGTAGAGTGTCGGCGGAGGGTGGAACGACTTCCTCCCCTCTTCGGCATACTCCCTGAGTCGTTGCAGGAACATCACTCACCCCCCTGTCCAAGCACGTCGGGCACGCTCAGCACGCCTCGATCCAGTCTTGCCTCAAAGAACACCGGAGTGCCCCTGCCGCTGCCGTCGTCGTCATATCGTATGTCGAGAAGCATGTTCCCGAGGTTGTCGGAGAGATCGATTGGTGTCTCCGACCCATCCGGAGGGGCGAACGAGGCCGCAAACTCCCGGCACCCGAGGTAGGGAGTGGCGAAGCATCGGCCACGCTTGGTCCGCCGCCTGAACTGGTCCCGGTACTTGGCGGGATGGTCGTCCACGTCGTCCCGGAGTACCATGTCCGCTCTCACGATGTAGGCGACGTCTCTGATTGCGAGTGTGTGTCGCTGGGACCTGTCCTCGGCAGCAAAGTATCCTCCCGACCCGGACCTCTCCCAGGCGGATGCTGTCCGGTACACAGCCCTGGTGTTGACCTCGTTCCGCAGAATCGAGAAGTAACGTATCGGCTTCAGCACGAGTATCTCCCGCACGTGCCACCTGAACTCGGGCCTCCAGAAGATCGACTCCAGCGCGCCTCTGGCCGCCGACGGGGTCATTACCGGATAGCTCACGCGCTCAGCCTTCATCTCCGGTCGGGTGAAGCACGCGAATTCTCCCCAGAGCTTCACCTCAAGCGGGTGTGATACGGTTTGTGAGTCGCGATTCATGAGTCACCTCCACTACGCGGACCTACATTGATTCGACGGGTATGCTGGCATGCCCTCCTGGGGCGGCATCAGTTCACACGACCAGCGAGTCAGCGCTGATCCCCGCCGCTCCACCTATCCCGCGGATTCGGTCGTAGTTGCCGAGCCACTCCCAGACCCCGCCACCGACCTCGCTGACCAGGCCCTGACCGAGAATGCGAGACATCTGTGACGATCGGACGTTCACGATGTAGGGCTGCAGCCTCCGCATCAGCATCCTCTGGTTTCCGCGCCCGCTTCGCAATGCTTCGAGGTCGTGTTCCACCTGCCTTTTCGCAGACGTGCTGCCGTAGTCCGTGATGACCACGACATCCGTATCGTCTTCGATCATTCTGAAGCGGGCAGCCACCTCCGGGTAATCGAATTTCTCCCTTAGAGCCTGCACCTGTTCACGATCTGTGGGAATCGAGCCGAACAGCCTCCTGAAATACTCGGCGGTTACAGCCGGATCGTCAATGTCGCCCCCGTGTTCAGCGACCAACGCCCTGGTGGTCTGGGTGGCCGTCGTGTACTGGCCACGCGGCAGACTCTCCTCAGCGGGCTGGAACACGACAAGCCGGCCGACATCCAGACGCCCCTCTCGATTGCACCGTCCCGCGGCCTGAATGATGCTGTCCAGTGGCCCGAGGGCGCGGAATACGACCGGGAAATCCAGGTCCACACCCGCCTCCACAACCTGGGTGGAGACCAGGTGGCATGGCTCGCCGGCTCTCAGACGCCGCGTCACCTCGTCGATCACGTCCTTTCGGTGGCGGCCGCACAGGTCCGTTGAAAGGTGAAGAGCATCAGGACTGTCGAGTGCCGCCAGTAGGTCCATCACGCTCTTCTTGGTGTTCATGATGCAGAGCGCCTGCCGGGCGTCGGCAATCTCAGCGGCCAGGTCGCCCCACTGCAGCGGGCTGTCGAGTCTCCATTCATACGCCACGCGCTTCAACCTCTGAAAATACTCGGAGGGCCGGGGGACTATATCGCGGGAACTGGCGGTTCTGAAGATGGGTATGGACTCGAAGGCTGGCTGGGTTGCCGTTGACAGGACCACGGTGGCGCCGTAGTTCTCGCACAGCTGGCGCAGCGCATCCAGTATTGGATCGATCACACGAGCGGGCAGTCCCTGTGCTTCGTCCAGCACAATGACCGAACGCGCCAGATTATGTACCTTCCTGGCCTTGCTCACCCGATTGGAAAAGAGGCTCTCGAACAGCTGCACCGTGGTCGTCACGACGATGGGTGCGTCCCAGTTCTCCGAAGCCAAACGGGTGTGCTGCTGCTGTTCATCAGCATTCCCCTCGTCCGAGTCGTCGGAATACGCGGCGCTGTGGTGTTCGAGTACTACAGGGGACGAGTCGTGGTGGGGCTCGAATATGCTCCTGTAGACAGATGCCGTCTGTTCAGTGATGCTGATGAACGGCACCGCCACTATGACGCTGTCCAGACCGTGACGCAACGCGTGCTTCAGCGCGAACGCCATGACCGATCGTGTCTTACCTCCGCCGGTGGGTACCGCCAGTCTGAACATTCCTGGCGGCTGCTCTGCGGCTTCCAGACAGTGTTGAAACACCGCACTGCGCACACGGTTGACTGTGCTGTCGAGCGATGCTGACCCCATCAGTTGCTCTTGATCCTGACTGAATCGATGCCATAGGGACTCCGCTGATGGGTAGTTGCCGCGCAACTCCGACTGTTGGACATCGAAGTGGGATTCGGTGTCCAGGAAGTCCGCGTCAACCAGGCACGAAAAGAGAAGCCGCAGGAAGAACTCCGCCGACCTGCTGTCCTTCACGAAGGGAGGAGGAGCAACCTGTGCCTGAGGTTCGACATCGGGAATCGCAGCGGACGCCAGTCTCAATGACTCTTCAACGGCGCCTGTTTGGTCTCGGGACTTTTCTGAGAGCCAGCCCCTGAACTGCTGCGGCGTTTTCAGACCACCGTGGTGGCCCTGAATGGCCATTGCCGCAACGCCCAGGGGCGTGCTGGCGAGATACGCCCCCGCCGCCTTGTGGTCGGGACTGGGGCCTGTCCACTGCCCTCCGGAGTCGTGCGTTGCCAGGTATCTCTGAAACCGAGGGTGGAACTTGCCGAGATCGTGCCACAGGCCAAGCAGTCGTGCGATCTCTTCTGCGCCAAAGGGCGTTGCGAAGTCGGCTGCCAGTTTGGAGGTGGCTCGCAGATGCGTTACCAGGTCATGGGTATGGCCCAGTCTGTTCTTGGTGTGCGCAATTTCCATTGGGTCGACGCGTTGCCGCTAACTTTCATTTGAGAAGTTTACAGGCGCGGGCGT
>DAOUHG010000194.1:0-20278 GCA_034428835.1 Dehalococcoidia bacterium | reverse complement strand
CCTCGTCCGAGTACGTAGTCCCGAATTTCGCGGCGATAGTCAGCGGCACGCGATAGTCTGCCGACGCCGAATTGAGACCAAGCACCGACTTGGCGACCACCAACCTGATGTTATGCTCCATGCCGTCTTCGAGCCTGCGTGACCATCGCGGGACCGGGTCGGCCTCAGGCGGACTCGGATCGACCCATACTTCCCCATCGATGACGGATACTGAGAATGAGCGAACGTCGTCCGCGAAGGGGTCGAACGTTCCCCCGCTGGACAGGTCGAACCTGGCGTGGTGCCAGTGGCAAGTTAGGATGCCGTTGCTGACTGTGCCCCGATCAAGGGGGAATCCCATGTGCGGACAGCGGTTGTCCACCGCAGCGAACTCGTCGCCCCACGGGAATACGGCAATCGTGTGCCCGCCGCCCGTGACCACTCTACATCCCCGCTCCCGGACTTCCTCCACTGTGCCCGCCCTCAGCAACTTATCGGTTGTTGTGGTTGTGGTCATGTCCCCTCCAAACCCTACCTTCATCTGATATATGTGACTCTTATACTCAGATTAGCAGAGGTTGTCGCGACCTGCCGGA
The DNA here is from genome assembly GCA_034428835.1 of Dehalococcoidia bacterium. Taxonomy (GTDB): domain Bacteria; phylum Chloroflexota; class Dehalococcoidia; order Lucifugimonadales; family UBA1123; genus VXRN01. The sequence goes on along the minus strand of DAOUHG010000194.1, from coordinate 19,703 downwards.
CTCGGCAAGGTCCGGCCACACCTTTACGACGCCGAACTGTCCGTCGAATCCAGGCTCTATGTGGATGTCGCCCGACCGCACTCTCTCGATGCCCTCTGCGAGTCGGTCGCCGTGAGTGGGAAGCGAGTCAGCCAATTCAGCCGCCGGCGCGTCGATCAGCACCCTCATCTCGTTGCCAAATGTCTCCACGAGGGTCATGTACGCTGTACGAACCCGCTTTGTGTTGACCCCGACGCCGAGTGTCTCCGAGAGCACCTGCTGGAGCGATACCAGCGACCTGTACGGTGGTCTGCCGTCGTCAGACTGGATCATCCCGTCCTCTCCAACCGTGGAGTGGGCCTCCCTGCGAGCTAGCTCTTCCACGCGTTGCATCACTCCGAGCGTCATTGCCCGTCCGCAGACGGGACATGCACTTCCGATGGTGGCAACCTCTTCAGGGTCATATCGAACGCCGCACTTGCGATGTCCTGAGAGGTGGTACTTCCCCTCTTCGGGAAAGAACTCGATCGTGTAGGCGATGTCCTGCGACCTCAGCGACTCGACCAGCCCGTCGTAGCTCAGCTTGCCGTTGAAGATAGTCAGCTCGCGCGCCAGTTTTGGCAGCGAGTGAGCGTCCGAGAACGACACTACGGATAGATCGTCGAGGTCCGGGACGCGCCAGCACATGGTGGGGTCGGCTGAAAGGCCGGTCTCCACCGCGATGACGTGGTCCGAGAGATCCCCGAAGCACTCTTCGAGCGAATCGAACCCGGACTTGGAGCCGAACAGCCCGAACCACGGTGTCCACACATGGGCGGGTATGACGAAGCAGCGAGGGTCGATGCCCAGAAGCATCTCAGTCAGGTCGCGGGGAGTCATCTTCAAGGTCGGTCTGCCGTCGCCGTCCAGCTTGGCCCCCGTTTCGGCGAGCGCGGCGTTGATTCTGTCCACAGTGTCGAGACTCGGAGCGAACGCCAGCATGTGAGTCCTGCGACCGCGACCGTTAACGCGCGCGACGCAGCTGACTTCGGTTCCGAGTATGAACTTGACTCCGCCATGCTCGTAAAGCCCGTCGCCCGTGTCGGTCAGCTTGGCTCGTGACTCTTCGAACCACTCTGGTTGGGTGAAGTCGGCGGATGCCAGCAGGTCGATGCCCTTGAGTCTGGCCCAATAGGCCAGGTTCTCGAAGTTCAGGTCGCGGCTGGTCGCGTATGCGTAAGAGGAGTGGACGTGCAGGTCGGCGGTGTAGGTCATACGGCGATCTTATCACCAAATTGCGGAGCTCCCGCTCACTCGTCGCGACATTGCCAGGTGTTCAATACGTGAGTTCACCTAAATGTGAACGGCCGGGTTTGATTCCTCCACCATCCTGGAACGGACTCTGCCCGTATCCCAACGAGTCGCACGTTTGCACATTGAGGCTTTGCCCAGAAAAGTGGACAGTATCGAGGCAGTTGACATAAGGGCCAGTTTCGGATAAACAATTCTTGATGCGTAGGCATCTCGACTTTATGGTCAGTTTCTCCACTTGTCTGGTACCCGCTGGTCTGTTGCGCGATGTTGCATCGCGCCAAGGATAGCTCCAGACTATGCGGCGACAGCGACGGCGGGGCATGCACGTCGCGAGAGTCTTCCTCTTTGAAATTCTTGAAGCTTAACTTCAGCTATGACCTCCAGACGTTCCGTGGGGACGTCTTCGGGGGCATCACCGCAGCAGTAGTCGGTCTTCCGGTGGCGCTCGCCTTCGGCGTAGCGTCAGGTCTGGGGGCACTGGCCGGGATCTACGGAGCGATCACGGTTGGCTTTCTCGCCGCTGTGTTCGGAGGGACCCGGTCGCAGATATCCGGCCCCACCGGCCCGATGGCCGTGGCGATGGCGGTCATCGTCACAGTCCATGCGGACAGCCTCGCCAAGGCGTTCACCATAGTCATCATGGCGGGAGTTATACAGATCCTGCTGGGTGTTCTGAGAATCGGGCGCTTCGTGTCCTACACCCCGTACTCGGTCATTTCGGGGTTCATGTCCGGCATCGGCATAATTATCATCCTGATACAGACGCTGCCCTTCCTGGGCGAATCTGTCGCGATGGGCGGGCCCATAGAGGCCATACAGTCGTGGCCCGATGCCATAAGCAACCTCAACTACGGAGCGCTCGTCATCGCGGTGGTGACGCTCGTCGTGGGAATCATCTGGCCGGAGAGGCTCAGGAAGTTCCTTCCTCCAACTCTGGTTGCTCTGGTTGCGGGTACTCTTCTGGGTGTGCTGTGGCTGAAGGGCACACCGGTAATTGGTCACGTGCCTACCGGTCTGCCAGTCGTCCAGTTGCCGGACCTCTCTCTCAGCGTGCTGACGGGCGCGGTGCAACCGGCTCTGACAATCGCACTGCTCGGCTCAATAGACAGCTTGCTCACCTCGCTCGTGGCCGACTCGATGACCCGTACTCGTCACAACCCGGACAAGGAGCTTATAGGCCAGGGGATCGGCAACGTTGCCGCCGGATTCATCTGGGGGTTTCCGGGCGCCGGGGCGACCCTGGGTACAGTGGTGAACATCCGCGCTGGTGGACGAACACAGATCTCGGGAGTGATACGTGCGGCCATACTGCTGGCGCTGGTGCTGGGGCTTGGCAAGTACGTCGAAGCGATTCCCCACGCGGTCCTGGCGGGTATCCTTGTGAAGGTTGGCTGGGACATCATCGATTGGCGTTTTCTGACCCGGGTTCATCGTGTTCAGCGGGAACACCTCCTCGTAATGCTTATCACTCTGGGGCTCACTGTGTTCCTCGACCTGATCACGGCCGTGGTGATAGGCCTGATCGCCGCTGGAATGGCCAGCGCACGCCAGTTTGAACGCCTTGAGCTGGACAGCGTGATATCCGTGCCGCTTCTCGACCGCGTCTTCTTTAACCTGGAAGACTCCGATGATGTGGACATGTTCTCTGCGCGCGTCGGGCTCGTGGCGCTCAGGGGCAGTTTCACCGTGGCATCCTCCAGCAAGCTGATAAACACGATCAGCGTGGACATCCGAGACCACGAGGTCGTCATTCTCGACTTCTCCGACTCCGTCTACATTGACGACAGCGCCGCCCTGGTCGTGGAGCAGATGATCGATTCCGCCATACATCAGGATACGGAATGCATCGTAGTGGGCCTGACGGGTCTCCCCGCCACTACCATTCATGCTCTCAACGTCCTGGATAGTGTTCCAGAAGACCACGAAGTGGCGACTCTGGACGAGGCAAGAGAGATTGCGGGGCGGCTTCTGAATATCTAGCCTCCCGGCGCTCCGGTCGAATCGCAATCAGCCTCCGCGTTTGACCCTCCTTCACTTCGGTACTACAATCTCACCCACCGTGGATACGTGACTTCCTGGGAGTGTCTCTACTATGGACTTCGAGCCCCGATACACGCCTGAGCAGCAGGAATTTAGACAGCAGGTCAAGGACTGGCTGGAAGAGAACGTGCCGGACGGGCTCGAGTACCCTGCGGACTCGATGGACCTCAGCTACGATGGCTACCTGAAACTGCGTGAGCTGGGGCGAAGGCTGGGCTCGAAGGGTTGGCTGTGGCCCACCGCTCCGACCGAGTATGGTGGAGGCGGGCTTTCCATAGACCATGCAATCGTGATAGAGGAAGAGCTCGATGGGTACGATCTGTCTCTGCCGCCGTACTACGACAGCGGAGGACGACTCGGCGGGGCCAGCGTTCTCGTCTGGGGGAGCGACCAGCAGAAGGAGCACTTCCTCCCGCCCATCTTCAAGGGCGAGGTTCGGACCTGGCAGCTTCTGACGGAGCCCGGCGCAGGGTCAGACCTGGCTGGTGTGCAGATGAGCGCAGTGCGGGACGGCGACGACTTCGTTCTCAACGGTCAGAAGGTGTACGTCGGTAGCTCGCACGGCGCCGAGATGCTGTGGACGATCGCTCGCAGCGACCCCGATGGCGCGCGTCACCAGAATCTGAGCTGGTTCATGGTGCCGACGGACACGGAAGGCGTCACGGTACAGCCGATGGACCTGCTCATTACCAGCGGCGAGGGTGGGGCAGGCACTGGCGCAAAGAACACTATCTTCTTCGACGACGTGCGGGTGCCGGCTTTCAACCTGATCGGTGGAGAGAACAACGGCTGGCAGGTAGCAACCACTCACCTGGAGCTCGAACACGGCTCGGGCGGCACAATCCGTCGAAATCGCCTGGTGGACAGGCTGTTCGAGTATGCCGCCGGACTCAGGCAGAACGGCCAGTCGCTGACCACTGATCCTGAGATCCGAGAGCTGCTGGTGGACGTGTTTGTTGAGGCAGAGGTCTCACGCCTGTTCGGCCTGCGCAACTACTGGATGCGCCACGCGGGTCAGAAGCTGGCTCACGAGGGTCCTCAGCACTCGCTCTACAGGAAGCAATCAGGCTTGAGGTCGGCCGAGGCCATGCTCAAGGTGCTCGGCCCCTACGCGTTGACCAACGATCCCAAGTGGGACCGGTCCGATGGTCACATGGAAGTGTTCCAGCGTTCGAGCATCGTTGCGATGCACCCCGGCGGCACAGCTGAGATCCAGAAGGTCATAATGGCCCGCCGTCTCGGCATCGGAAGACAGGTGAGGGAGCAGGCCGGAAGGCTGGCGTAGGCGAGGTCGAATTCTTAGTGGTGAATTGTGTGAATGGTGAAGAAGATGGACAAGTTTGTCCGCAACAAGCGTGACGAAATAGTCGCTCTGTGCAAGAAGTACAAAGTAAGCAGAGTCCACGTTCTTGGATCAGTGAGCGACTGCCTGCATGAGACTGGGATGCGCGACCTCGACTTTCTCGTTAGGTTCGATCACACTGATCCCTATGGAAAAGGTCTAAAGTCCCCATACTTCGACTTCATTGTCGCATTGGAGGATCTGTTCGAAGAACATGCAGATCATCTGCTCGTGGCAGTGGAGGGCGATGCACACGATCCGTACATGAAACGGATGATAGAGCAATCGAAGGAACTGCTTTATGCCGCCGCCTGATGCGGTAAGGCTTCTACGGTACTTACAAAATGCCGCGACTCTGATCTTGCAGTTCATCGAGGCAAAGGACTTCGCAGCGTATGACCGAGACGTCATGCTTCAGTCTGCCGTAGAGAGACAACTCATAGTCGTTGGAGAGGCGATCAACATATTGTCGAGATTCAACCCTGAAGTTGTGTCTCGGATATCGGACTACCCTCGGATCATTGCGTTCAGAAATCGCTTGGTACACACGTTCTTCAATGTGAACAACAGGATAGTATGGCTTGTCGCGAATGGAGACATCATTACCCTCCATCAAGAAGCCGCTGAGCTTCTACGAGAATTCGAGGAACGCTGAATGGACCTATCCCTGACAGAAGAGCAGGAACTTCTCAGAAGCACGGCTCGTGACTTCATGCAGCGGGAGTGCCCTAAAGAGACGCTGCTGGAGTTCGACGAGTCCGACGTCGGCTGCTCCGAAGACGTGTGGCAGAAGGCCTCGGACATCGGCTGGCTCGGTATCCTGGTGCCTGATGAGTATGGGGGTGCGGGCAGCTCGCTGACTGACGCCGCTGTGCTGTATGAGCAACTCGGCGCCGGACCATTGACAGGTCCGTTTTTCTCGTCCGGCGTACTGGGGGCGTTGATCGTCGCCGAGGCCGGGACCGACGAACAGAAGCAGCGATGGCTTCCCAACATCGCAAGTGGACGCGAGGTTGTATCTCTCGCGCTGACCGAGCCCGACTACGGCTGGGAGTCGAGCAGCATTCAGATGCGCGCCCAACCGACGGACTCTGGATACGCGCTGAGCGGCACGAAGCTGTTCGTCCATGACGCCACCTCCGCGACGACACTCATCTGCACGGTCCGCGGGCGAGGACAGGAGGGTGTCACACTATTGATGGTGGATGCGCGCGCTCCGGGACTCTCCACCAGGTTGCTGTCCGGGTTCATGGGTTGGGTAGGCGAGGTGACATTCGAGGACGTCGAGGTCCCGACGGACGCTGTCTTGGGTGAAGTCGGAGGAGGATGGCAGCCGCTTCAGAGGGCGTTCCAGAAGGCGATCCCCATACTCTGTGCGTACAAAGTGGGTGGAGCGCAATCGGTGTTCGATATGACCCTTGAATACTCACGCACCCGCATTCAGTTCGGTACGCCTATCGGCAGGTTCCAGCGTGTTCAGGACCACATTGTTGAGATGGTCAACCACCTGGACGCCGCGCGCTGGACGACCTACGAGGCCCTTTGGAAGCTTGACTCGAGTCGGCCAGACCCCACCAGCGTCCACTTGGCCAAGGCCGTGGCGTCTGAAGGCTACTACCAGGGCTGCAACCATTCCCACGAGGTCCACGCCGGCATAGGCGTCGTGCGCGAGTACGGCCTGACGCTCCACACGCAATTGTCTCGCACCCTCTACCATTACCTGGGTGACCCGAGGTTCCACCGGCGACGTATTGGGGAAGCGCTGGGGATCTAGCTAGCGCCAGCTCCTCAACCGCTGGAGCGCGAGAAACCCGAATATCCCTATCGGAATGGCGACTATGACAGCTCCGAAGACCGCGACCATCGCGAAGTCGCCAAGTCCGAGTATCGCCTCGATCTGGTCGTTGATCCACTGCAGAAGCACGGGATCGCCCGGCTCCCCGTGGTGGGTGAGCGCGGACAGTAGGATCATCAGTCGCCGTCAGCGGCGGACGCCACAGCCGGGGTCGGAGCCACTGTCTGATACCGTGCGGAGTACGTGCGCTCCTTGATCGAGTAGCTCGCTATCGTAGCTCCCAACAGGGTGAGTCCCGCGAGTCCGAACGGGACCACGTAAGTGCCGGTCTGGTCGTACAGGATGCCCGCGACAACTACACTCAACGACCCTCCGATCTGGTGAGCGAACGTCGTGAAGCCGCCGAGCGTGCCCATGTTCTTAGTGCCGTAAATGTCGGCGGTCAGCGACGACGTCAGCGGCGGCGTGGCTATCCACGACATGCCGGCGAGGTATGCAAAGCCCCAGATGCCGACCGAGGGTGGAATGCCGACTCCAAAGACGTCGCTGAGGATGCTCGGGACGACAAGCATTACATACGCAAAGAAACGCATGAAGTAGATCGTTCCAAGCAGGTTCTTGCGGCTGAACTTGTCCGAGTGGACGCCAACGACGAGCACGCCGACGGCGTTGAGTCCCTGCATCATCCCGAAAGCGAGCGCAGCCACAGCCGGGCTGATACCGAGGTCGATGGCGAATGGCACGTAGTGGGTCGAAATGATGAGCGTAGTCACCCCGCATACAAAGTATGCGCCGGACAACTGCCATATCGGTGGGGACCTGAATGAGTCCTTCCAGCTATCCGATTCCAGAGGCGCCTCCGAATTCCGGTTGGTTTCGGTGGCCGTCTTGTCTCGGGTAATCAGAGCGACCAGCTTGATGAAAGCTACCAGAGGCAACGCCAGGAGCTGGATAACGAACCACATCACCATCCAGACAACCTTTAGCGTCAGCCTCATCGTGGGGCTCATCGGAACTCTTTCCCGACCGTCTGGAATCTCACCGATCTCGTCTGGGCTGTCTCTCAATAGAATAGCCACAAGAGGCAGCGCGAGCACCAGCACGAAGGCTCCCAGCACGACCCACGCGACACGCCAATGCGCCCATAGAATCAGGGACGCGGCAAATGGGGTCAGTATGAGGCCGCCAACCGATGTCCCTGCAGTACAGACGCTCAACACGATGCCGCGCCGCCGATAGAACCACTTCGCGAGCACAGCGTGTACCGTCACAAGCGAAACGCCGCTGGATGCTGTGGACATCACGAGACCGTAGATCGTTATCAGGAACAGTAGACTGGCTGAGAGCCTGATATCGACTACGCCGAAGTTTAGGTCGATCCCGAATGTCGTGCCAAAACTGCTGGTAAAAGCAAGCAGCATGGTGGCCAGGCCGAGCACCAGCAGGCTGAGGGATATGACGATACGACCGCCGTACTGATCGTAGAGTCTCCCAAGAAACGGCTGGGATAGCCCGTTAACGAGAATCCCGACAGATATAGCCGCGGAAATCTCCGTACGGGTCCAGCCCAGGTCGCCAGTCATCGGGATGATGAACACGCCGAACCCGTTCCTCGCGCCCATGGACACGAATAGGGCAAAGAACCCAGCGGCGACTATGAACCAACCGTAAAAGATGGGATTGTCGGCTGCTCTTCGTGCCAAGTCGCCTGTCCTTCTGTCTCACAGCGCAATGCAGCTGACCAGCCATGCGGGGAGATCGAGAAATGTCAATCGAGTCTAACACCGATTTCTCAGCAGTGACAAGGAATTCACGAAGTTCGTAACAGCAGACCGTGAGACCCCGTGATAGAACCCATATCGAAATCGACTGCCCTGATCCAGAAGGAATGCAGTGCCCGCGAGTGGCCGTGGGAGGCGTAGGGGTCGCTTTCTAGGCGAGTGTCACCTGGCCGTCCGCGGAGATCGACGCCACGCGGCTTGCGCCGCTGAACGCCACGGCGCGCTGGGACGTCTCGACCGTCTCCCCGGGCTGCACCAGCATCGCGGTGCCGTTTTCGACCGCGCCCGCAAGTCCGCCGTTGCCATAGCTCGTAAACGGCTCCAGCCCCACGTTGTATGTGCGTCCGTACCAGGGATACCCGAATCCGCCGCCGAACGAGTGCCAGTACCACAGGAACTTGAACACGTCCGTGGGGTAGTGGATTCCGAAGCCCACTCCCGTCTTCTGGTTGGTAACGGCGTACCAGCCCTCCGGCATGTCAGCGACGTATGACATGTCGTAAGACCGGAAGCTCTTCGGAGGAATCCTGCTCAGGTCCCTTGGCGTGCCGTCCTTGAGTTGCGACATGGGCCACGGTCCCCGGTAGCCACCCTTGAGCTTGTTGTTCGGGTGCCAGTCGTCCCCCTCTTCGTTGATGAGGGTCCCGCCCGGAAGGTCGATGACGCAGTCCTCACTCAGGAACGGCGCTCCGAGCGCGATGTGCTCTCCCCATACGCAGTGGACCGGCTCCTCGCCCTCGTTGGTAAGACGCGACTCTATCTCAAGCACGGCGGAGCCGGCGCGCAGCGTCAGAGTCTTCTCGAAGAAGAACGGGGTTCGGGCCGCGCGCACCCAGAAACGCATCGAGACGATCTCGGGCGTGTCCTCTACGATCGCCGCGTCCCACGGCACGGTGTTGACCTCGGCATGAAGCCCCATGTCGGCGCCCATGTGCTGTGTGGGGAAGCCGCCGCCCGGCAGAACGGTCTGCCAGCCTCCTTCATAGACGTCCATCCAAAGCCCCTCGCCCGCACCCGTTGTGGGCATCCGTACGGAAGGGTCACGCACACCCCAGGGCGAGCGCCACAGGAAGTCGGTGTCCGACGGCTTGTGCACGAACTGGTAGATGTCGGCGCCCTTGTCGATCAGCACCACCACCCTCAACAGCTCGTTCTCGATCACGGCCGTCTTGAGTCCGCGAAATGTCCAGGCGTCCGATACACGGCATCCGTGATTGCGTTCGAGTTGATAGTGGGTCATGTTCGTCTCCAGGAAGCCGGGCTAAATACTGTCGAGGGTCAGGCTGACACGGGTATGTAAGTGTACGCTCAACTGCGAAAGTCAACCGAGGTCAGGGTAGTGTAGAGAGATGCCTCTAGCGCCCGCTTCGTACCGTGTAATGTGCCAGCGGCCCAGGTTGGCGCTCAGCAGGACGTCGCGTTCATCTCCGCAGAATGCGATGTTGGTCGGCGCGGCGATGATCGTGCCCTCGAAGTCGTCAGCAAGAATTTCGAGCACGCCTGAGCTGCTGTACCGGTAGATCCGATCAGGCCGGTAACAGGCGACGTACAGGTTTCCGTCGGTATCGAACGCCACGCCGTCCGGCACCGTGTCGGGAATCTCCACAACCGTTCGCACGTCTCCGGCGGAGCCGTACGACGCTATCTCGATCTCGGAAACTCGCGGAGGGTTCAGACTCATAGCGACGAACAGGCTGGTGCCGTCAGGTCCCACGCAGAGACCGTTGGGGAACTCGCACAGCGAGCGATTCCAGACCTCGGTCGCGCCACCGGGTCTGACCCTGTAGATCTTGCCGTTGTCTGATCTCCAATCGCCTGAGTCGCACACGTACAGGTTGCCTTCGGCGTCGAACGCTGGGTAGTTGGGGGTGTTGAACGGCTCGTCGGGCGCACCGGTCGTGTACGTCGTCACGTCTCCGCCCTGCGCGATCTTCATCACGGCCCTGTTGCCGGTGTCGCACGCGTAGATGTTGTGGTGCGCGTCTAGGGCCAGCCCGAGTATGAAGCCGCCGGTATCGGCGATCTGCGCCGCCTCCTTGCGCTCGACGTCGATCCGGTATATCTGCCCGGCCTCTCCTCCAGCGTAGCAGTATCCGTCCAGTCCCCAGGCGATTCCTTCGACATGGTCGAGGCCATCGACGAGAACGGATACGTCAGTGTCGTTGTTCAACAGCGCCATGTGCGTTCTTCCTCCTGGACGAAAGGCAACTTAGCTCTCCGGGTCCTGGTAGAACCCGGAATTGAGGAAGCCGCCGTCTATGGGAATGCCCACCCCGTTGATGTAGCGGGCTTCGTCGCTGCACAGGAACAGTACGAGGTCGGCTACCTCCTCAGGCAGCACCTCGCGCTTGATCGGGAAACGTTTCAGTCTCTGCGCCCGCAGCTCAGGCTCTCTGCTGTACACCATCTCGGTCATTGGAGTTATCGCGACTCCGGGACAGACCGCGTTGACGTTGATCCCGTACCGCGCCCACTCAAGGCCGAGCTGTCCGGCAAAGTTGATGAGCGCCGCCTTTGCCGGGCCGTAGGCGCCGCGTTCGGGCACGGGCGCCGTCGCTGCTACCGACGACATCAACACGACGCTCCCGCCGTCTCCCTGCTCCACCATCTGTCTTCCTGCCTCACGGCAGAACAGGAACGCTCCGGTCAGGTGCGCCTCAAGTGAAAGGTTCCATTGGTCTAGCGACATTTCGAGCACTGGAGACTTGATGTTCGTGCCCGCGCAGTGCACGAGGTAGTCGGTACGACCTAGTTCATTCACGGCAGTCCTGACGGCGGCGGTCACGGAATCCTCGTTGGTCACTTCGACCTGAGCCGCTATTGCTCTGCCGCCGTCCGATGCAATCGACCGGGCCACTTCCGACGCTACTTCGCCGTTCATGTCGGCCACGGCGACAGCCGCGCCACGGGCCGCGAATTTTCGACAGATCTCCGACCCGAGGCCACCTGCGCCGCCGGTGACAATCGCTACCTTTCCCTCCATACTCCACCTCCTCTGACCTAGCTTCCTTTAGAGGAGTTGTCCTCTCTTCCCTCTCGCTGAGTAGCTTGTTCCTCTGGTTTCCGCACTAATAGTTCGACGCTCATTGTCGGAGCCTTAAAAGTTGCAGAGCCGCGCAACTCTATTGTTTGCCGGGTTCGGTCAAGCTCATCAGCTAGGAGCTCCTCGTCAGGCAGGGCTATCCGGTACTCCGCAGCCAGCACGTTGTTTGGCAGTCCATCAAGGGCGTAACGTGCCAGCGCTTCGTCTTTCTGTGAGCAGAGAATGAGTCCAACTGGAGGATTCTCGCCATCTTGTACCCAGTGTTCTCGCGCATAGTTAAGGTAGAAGTGCATCTGGCCAGCATCAGCGTGTGTAAAGCTGCCGATCTTCAAGTCGACGACCACCAGACATCGCAGCCGTCGGTGAAAGAACAGCAAGTCCACCCGGTACCATTGGTCGCCTACTCTCAGCCGTTTCTGCCTACCCATGAAGCAGAAGTCACCACCTAGTTCCAGCAGGAATGTCTCCAGGTGGCGAATGAGGGCCTCTTCGAGATCACCTTCAGAGTATTCGTCTTTCAGGTCTAGGAATTCGAGTATGAATGGGTCTTTGATAGCTTCACTCGGAAGTACGAGATCTTCGGGATGCTCCCTTTGTGCGCTTGTTAACATGGCAGCTTTGTTCTTCGAGAGAGAGGTTCGCTCGTAGAACTGTGAGTTGATCTGTCGGCCGAGTTGGCGGATGGACCAGCCACCTCGCAACGCCTCGGTTTCGTAAAACCTACGGGCGTGCATGTTCTTGACTGACAGCAGCCGCACATATGCTGACCAGGGTAGTGGAAAGGCCGTAAGTAGCTCTTCAGAGAGCATGTCGTAAGGGGTGGCTTCGGATTCGCCAGACTGCGTCTGGCGAATCCGTTGTCTTGAATCGTGGGTCAATTTGCCAGACACTGTCTGGCGAATCTGCTCGGGCGGATATGACAAGTAGAACTGGCGCATGTTCTGGATGTTCTGTCGAGAAAAGCCGCGTCCAAACCTTTGCGTCAGGTCCGCCGCTAGTCTTTCAATCAGCGCCGTTCCGTATTCAGCTCGCTCCTGTCCCGATTGCTCAAACTCGACTATCCGAAGCCCGATCAGCCAATAAGCGGTGGTCATGGCGGCGTTCACAGAGCGAGCGGCCGAGCTCCTGGCCGTGTCGATAATCTTCGACACGTCTCTAAAGACTGCACGGTAAGGAGCTTCATGCCCTCCTGCGTAGACAATCTTCTTCACGCCCAGATCCTTTCCCCTCCCCAATAGACCAGTTCACCACGTCCGCCAAGGAACTCCCGCTCATAGTTCGAAGCGTCTCTAGTGTTCTGGAGAAACGGTTTGCTCAAGTGACATTCGATAGTGGGTCGGCTTCGGCTCGTCGTTGGCCCGGACTTTGTCGCACGGGATGTAGAAAACTACTCCTGAGCCGTACCCGCGCCCGAAGCCCAGGCTCCGAGGGCCATGAACCCGCCGTCCACATTGACGTGCTCTCCCGTCATGAAGCTGGCTTTCTCGCTCGCCAGGAACAGCACGACGTTGGCGATATCCACCCCCTGACCGACACGGCCGATCGGGTGCCCCTTGCCCCACTCGGCGATGGTCTGGTCGGGATCGCCCTCTTCCATGCGCGCGACCGTTCGCACCAGCTCAGTGTCGATGGTACCTGGGCAGACTGCGAGTACGCGGATGTTCTCCTCGGCGTAGTCGAGCGCCATCTGGCGCGTCAGAGACAGTATGCCGCCCTTGCTCGCCGCGTAGGCGGGCACCAGCTTCTGCGACTGGAGACCCTGAACGCTCGCTGTGTTGATGATTGCGCCGCCGCCCCGCTTTCTCATTTCCGGTATGGCGAACTTCGACATCATGTAGTAGCTCTTGAGGTTCACGTCCAGGATGCGGTCCCATATCTCTTCCGGCGTGTCCTCTACGTTCCGGTACGAGTCGGGCGACTGGATGCCGACGTTGTTGAACAACACGTCCACGCCGCCGAAAGCGTCGACTGTTTCGGCCACCACGCGACTGCACTCTCGCATGTGCCCGACGTCGGCCAGGACCAGCAGACCGCCCGGACCAGTGCGGTTCAGCTCGGACTCAACGGCTCGCCCCGCTTCCTCGTTTACGTCCGCGACAACAACGCTGGCGCCCTCTTTCGCGAACTCGATCGCGGTGGCCCTCCCGATGCCGAGAGCGCCGCCTGTGACGATCACCACCTTACCGTCGAATGCACCCATCGCTACGCTCCCATCACCACCTTGACCACGTTGTCTTCTATGTTCTCGTACATATCGTATGCCGTTTTGAGGTCGTCGAAGTTCATTCGGTGGGTAACCATCTCTCCGGGGTCTCACCAACCGCGCTGCTTGAGTTCAACCATCGTTCGGATGTGGTCGATGGCGTCCGGACTTGCGGCGCCCTGGGTGGGAGTCACGGTAATCCCCTCCCTGAACAGTCCCCTGAAGACCAAGGGTACCGTGCCGTCTCCGCCTCCACCCTGTATGCCGAAGATGATTACCTTGCCGCCGTCCTGGTTCACGTGCTTCAGGCTGTTGTTCAGCGAGTCGGGATAGCCCGCGGCTTCCACGGAGATGTCGGCTCCTTTGCCGCCCGTCAGCTCAGCCATAGCCTCGTCGAGGTCATCCCTGCCTGGGTTAATTGTCTGCGTCGCGCCGAGCCGTTTGGCGAATTCCAGTCGATTGTCTTCGAAATCGACGGCAATCACCTCTCTCGCGCCAGCGCGGGCCGTGATCGCGGTGAAAGACAGACCGATGCTGCCCTGACCGAATACGACAACGCTCTTGCCGAGAATCGTGCCCATCTTCTGACATGAGTACAGCACCGTCCCGGAAGGCTGGCACATTACCCACTCGGCCAGATCGCCGTCGTCGGGGACAAGAGCCATCCTGTCGGGGGCGCCGGGGAGATACTCGACCAAGCCGCCCGTTCCGGCGCGTCCGGGTAGCACGATCACACGCTGTCCGACCTGGAACTCCTCCGTGCGGCTTTCGACGATCGTGCCGGCGCACTCGTGGCAGGGCGCGCCCGTTCGCATCGGGTACTCCTCCTCTGAGAGTACCGGGCCGTACCCGTGACGAATGTCGCTACCACAGACGGACCACCCTTCCAGCTTGATGAGACACTGGCCGTCATCAATGGTCGGCGCGCTGATTCTCGCTGCTCTCATTTCCCTTCCTGGCTCCTGAATTCTTCTGAAAGTAACCCTACCAGTGTAACCCAACCGTCATTGGTATGAAGGTCCACTCTCTCAGGGCTGACAGGGGTATATTAAGTGTGCGCTCAACTGCGAATCCAACCAACAGACCCCCTCTCCCTCAGAGCCTGCCCCGTACTCGATACGGGGGAGAGGGTTGGGGTGAGGGTGAAGCCACTTTTATTGCTCCTTGTGCAGCTTCCGACTGCATGAGTGATGTTGCCCCGTTACGAGCTACGCTGTCATCACCGCCTTCACGATCTGGTCTTCCCGATTCTCATACATGTCGTAGGCGGCCTTGACGTCGTCGAATGGGACTTGGTGAGTGACCATCTCTCCGGGGTCCCACTATCCGCGCTGCTTCAGCTCGATCATTGTCTGGATGTGCCCGACGGCGTCGCCGCTGGTCGCGCCCAGAGTCGGTATCACGGTTGGCGTGTTCATGATGAACTGGCGGTAGTCCTCTATATCCACTGCGATAACCTGCCTGACGCCTGACCGCGCCGTGATCGCGGTGAACGACAGGCCAATGCTGCCCTGTCCGAATATGAGCACACGCTTGCCGAGGATCGTCTCCATCTGCTGGCAGGAGTAGAGCACGGTCCCCGACGGCTGGCACATGACCCACTCGCCGAGGTCGCCCTCGTCAGGAAGCGCCGCCATACGGTCAGGGGTGCTCGCCATGTACTCGACCATCCCGCCGGTTCCGCCCTGCGTGGGCAGCACGATGACGCGCTGTCCCTCATGGAACTGGTCGCTGCGACTCTCGACGACCGTGCCCGCGCACTCGTGGCATGGGCCGCCCACTCGCATAGGGTAGTCTTCCTCAGGATAGATCGGGCCGTATCCGTGTCGGATGTCGCTTCCGCACACCGACCATCGCTCCAACTCAATGAGGCATTGACCGTCATCTATGGTGGGCGTTTCCACATCCATTATTGCCCAGGTCTTGGGTGCGCTGATCCGGGCTGCTTTCATCTAGACACTCTCCAGCCATGTTGACCCCGTATCGGAGTACGGGACATGATCTGGCCGAGGCAATTTATAACCCACGCTGTACTACTTTGCAACTGAGAGAAGTGCAACACTCTACGTTGAGGCTAGCGTCATTCCCGCGAAAGCCGGAATCCACTCCTCATGCTTCTTCACTCACTCCTCGAAAGTCGTATAATCGGCCAAAACAGAATCCAAACATATAAGGAGATATATGTGATGCAGAACGCGGTAATCGTCAGCGGCGCGAGAACACCAATGGGAAGATTCGGCGGCGCGTTCAAGGACGTGGCGGCTCCCGACCTCGGGGCGGCGGCGATCAAGGCCGCGCTCGAACGTGCCGGAGTGTCGCCCGACATGGTGGAAGAGGTGGTGCTCGGAAACGCGCTCCAGGCCCAGGAAGCCGGATACGCCGCACGGCTCGCTTCGCTCAACGCCGGCATCCCGGAGTCCACGCCTACCATCGCCGTCAACCGACAGTGCTCGTCAGGTCTGGAGGCGATCAACATGGCCGCCCAGCTCATCCGGACCGGAGAAGTTGACATCGCGGTCGCCGGGGGCATCGAGAACATGACACAGGCGCCCTTCATGCTCGACCCGAGCGTCAGGTTCGACGGCCTGCGCATGGGCGACAGCACTCTCCGCGACGGTCTGGTCGAGGGGCTCGGCTGCCCGGTCAACCGCTACCACATGGGCGTGACCGCCGAGAACGTGGCCGAGCGTTTCGAGGTGACCCGCGAGTCGCAGGACGAGCTCGCTCTCATCAGCCACCAGCGAGCGGTAGCGGCAATCGAGAACGGCCGATTCGACAGCCAGATCACGCCGGTCAGCGTTCCTCAGCGTCGGGGCGATCCGGTAATTGTGACCTCCGATGAGGGTCCCCGTGCAGACACCAGCCTCGAGCGCCTGGCCGCCTTGCGTCCTGTCTTCAAGCGGGACGGCACGGTGACCGCGGGCAACTCCTCCAGTATCAACGACGGCGCTGCGGCGGTCGTGCTGATGTCCGAGCAGAAGGCGAGGGAGCTCGGCGTGACACCCAGGCTGCGATGGCACTCCAGGGGCGTCGCCGGAGTCGATCCCGCGATCATGGGCATAGGCCCTGTGCCCGCAGTCCAGAAGGCGCTGGGCAAGGCAGGCATGGAGGTCGACGACATAGACCTGATCGAGCTGAACGAAGCTTTCGCCGCGCAGGCGCTCTACTGCATACGGGAGCTGGACCTCGACCTCGACAAGACCAACGTAAACGGCAGCGGAATCAGCCTTGGTCACCCCGTAGGGGCCACCGGTGCGGTCATGACCGTCAAGCTGCTTGAGGAGATCGAGTTGCGCGACCAGAACATCGGCCTGGTCACAATGTGCGTAGGCGGAGGCCAGGGCGTGGCGACGATTTTCGAGCGCGTGCGGTAGCAAGGCTCAGCCTTCAACCAATCCCGGCCACTTGAGTTATAATTCTCTCCGCTACATTCTGGGATCAGATGATCTCTGACAGGATCGCTCCTATGTCTATGATGAAGATCGGCACGTTGCTGTTGGTTTCAGCAGTGGTCGCTTGCGTCCTCTTCGTGGTGGTTGCCATTGCCACACCCACACCCGAGCCAGACGCCCCATTCGATGGCTGGCAGGTGTTGGGCACACTCCTTCTGATCTACTGGCTTGGCGCGGCGGTTGCTGGCGCCATCGTCGTTTTGGTCAACCTTCTTAACCCACGCAGGAATGAGCGAAGCGTCTTCGGCATCTGGCCTTCATCCAAGCAGGCTGTCGAGTCCCAACCTGCCCCTGCCGACCGACTGGGCAGCGGTGTGGGGAATCCTAGTGATCTTGCAACGGCCGACAGGTCCCGAACTGGTGGCAGTGCGATGGGGATGTCCTCAAGACCGGATCCGTTCGAGACCACACCTAAACCATCCGACAGGCCCAGCCCAAAGGCCGGATCCGTTCGTGCCAGTGTGTTCTGCAGCAAATGCGGCACTCAGAACAGGCGTGGACAGAAATTCTGCAACGCCTGTGAAAGTCCGCTGCCAGTGGCGGACACTCCTGGACGGTCGTCACGACGGTAGCATCGTGGCGGCCGATGGGCTGTGACAGTGTGGAGTTCACAATCACGAGCGCTTACTGGACCGTTCAGGAGTTTCAAAGTGGATCCGCGTGAAAGTGACCGCCCACCAATAAGCGACGCCATCAGGCTCGAAGACCTGGTGGACTTCACAGATAATCCCGAACCGAGGTGCGCCTGCGTACTGCTTCTGGACACATCCGAGTCCATGTCGGTGCCCGTGTCTCTGGTGCCGGTCGAGCTGTCCTCGGAGTCGGTCGTAGATGGCGTAGTTGTGGGCGTGCCGAAGAGACCGGTATCGAAAGAGGACACGGTTGTTCCGATCGAAGAGCTGACCAAGGGCATAGAGGACTATAAGAGAGCGGTCAAGGGAGACCCGCTTGCGTCGCTCCGCGTGGAGACCGCCATAGTGACTTTCGATAGCCGTGTCAACGTAGTCCAGGACTTCGCGACGGTGGACCAAATGGCTCCGACCCGGCTCAAGGCATCAGGCATGACCAGTACGGCAAAGGG
This sequence comes from Dehalococcoidia bacterium, assembly GCA_034428835.1. Taxonomy (GTDB): domain Bacteria; phylum Chloroflexota; class Dehalococcoidia; order Lucifugimonadales; family UBA1123; genus VXRN01. Next base: position 1,694 of record DAOUHG010000194.1, on the reverse strand, counting down.
TATTTGTGAAGCACTTGATCTGCTGGAACGTCGGAAACAGACGTATCGAGAGGCAGGGGTGGCTTACTACAGACCTTGGGTTGTCATGATAACCGACGGCGCATCCACCGACAGCCTGGAAGACATGTCGGCCGCCGCTCACAGAATCAAGCAGGCTGAGGAGGGCAAGCATCTGGCCTTCTTCTGCGTTGGCGTAGAGGGCGCGGACATGGCAGATCTCAATCGCCTGACGTCCAGGGGAGCCATGCCCCTGAAAGGCTATGAGTTCCGAGAGTTCTTCAAATGGCTCTCGGATTCGATGTCAACTGTCTCTTCGTCGCGCATCGACGACCAGACAAATCTCCCCGACGTATCAGGGTGGGCCAGACTGTAACGCTCGTACTTTCACGTCTGACCTGCGGGAGCCATTGCCTTCTCACACGCACCTGCGCAGCGGATGCGGTTATTGTGGCGGATAAAGAGTGTGATAGCGTGAAGTACACAACAGTAGCATGTGCCGAATTGGATCGGGAGGTATGTCAAAGTGATTCTGCGCGGAGATGACCGTATGCCGGGAGGCGACGACATCAGCCTCGAAGACATTGTGGAGTTCACAGACAACCCCGAACCCCGCTGCGCCTGCGTGCTGCTTCTGGACACTTCCGGGTCCATGCACGGTCCGCCAATCGTTGCTCTGAACGAGGGGATCAGAGCGTTCAAGGATGAACTCGAAGGCGACTCGCTGGCGTCTCTTCGAGTCGAGACCGCCATAGTATCTTTCAACAGCTCCGTTCAGGTCATGCAGGACTTCGCGACCGTTGACGCGCTCGCGACGCCTGAACTCGACGCAGGAGGAGGGACCGGCACGGCGGCGGCCGTCAACTCCGCGATCGACATGGTGGAAGAGCGCAAGAGGACGTATAGAGACGCGGGCATATCGTACTATCGCCCCTGGATAGTGTTGATAACCGATGGCGCATCCACCGATGGCAGACAGAAGATGGATGCGGCGTCCGAGCGTGTACGCCAGGCGGAGGATGCAAAGCAGCTGGCCTTCTTCAGTGTGGGAGTTGAAGGCGTGGACATGGATGAACTCAATCGAATGGGAACACGCGGAGCCTTGCCCCTGAACGGCCTTGCGTTCAAGGAGTTCTTCGTATGGCTCTCCAGCTCCATGACGCGCGTATCTTCGTCTCGGGTGGACGACGAAATCAACCTTCCTGACCCATCGGGGTGGGCGAAGCTGTAATGTCATGCGCCGAGTCGGGGGAGAGCAGCGCATGGAAGGTCAGCAGAGCCTCTGTCACAGGCACGAGCCATCGTCGGTCGGGCCTTCCCTGCCAGGACAGCTCGAGCTACGGCGTCTCTGGTGAAGTCCTGATCGCCGCGGTCGCCGACGGCGCCGGTTCGGCTGCCATGTCGGATGTCGGCTCCGCGCTCGCGGCCGAGACGAGCGTGCGGACCGCAGAGCGTCTGATTCACGAATACCACGACCACTCCCCACACCCGCTCCATGAGACCTGCCTGAAGCATATCGTTATCGGCGCCGTTGAGGACGCGCGGAGTGAGCTGGAAGAAGAGTCCCAACGCCGCGACGTCGACGTCAGACAGTTGGCGACACCCCTGCTGCTGGCAGTCCATACGCGAACCGTCCTTGCCGCCGCCCAGATTGGAGCCGGCGCGATGGTCGTATCCGACAGCCCCGGCTCTTATGC
>DAOUHG010000193.1:0-3273 GCA_034428835.1 Dehalococcoidia bacterium | reverse complement strand
GCTGGATGCAACGACTTCAGGGTGAGGGTATACGGGGTGCAGACTTGGTTTTCGCCTGCGTGGGTCCGGCCTTGGAGATTTATAGTCGTTACTCACGTGTGGAGACACCAGACGGAAGCGATATCGGGCTGCAGGATTACTTGGCCAAGGTCTGGGAGGTCGTTGGGCGCGAAGCACTGGAGCAGGTTCTGGGTATGGCAGAGCCCCATGCTAAAGACAGCGCGGCCGGTGCACTTGAAGAGGACGCTCGCCTGACCGCGCTGTTCTTATGGACCATGCAGAACGCCGAAGATACTGCATTATTGGAGAGCGGAGAAGAAGGGGGAGCAGAAGAAGGTGGATCACAGCGTCGCATCACAACCAACTACAGCCTGCCGTTCGACGTGGTTAGACGATTTGCTCAGCCGCTAGGCATTCACTTGGAAGACTGGCAATCGCGCACAATTGACGCGAGGAAAGGTGTGGTAAGGCTTCTACCAGTTAGAGACAGGAGTAAACAGCTCTTCGGAGACGCAGGGGCCGAGAATTTAGCTAAGGGGATTATCAAGAATGGTTGACGGGATGATGTCCCTAACGTAGTATGAGTCTCCCACAGTTACTAGGTAGTGTTGACATTTGATTATAAGGCAGTTCAATAACCCAATTTCGTCATTCCGGCGTAGGCCGGAATCCCGAACGAGCACGATGTCTGCTTCCAAAGGCACCTGGATTCCCGCTTTCGCGGGAATGACGGGAAATGTCAACACTACCTAGACACGCATAGCCTAAAACCTGAGTCGGCGGCGCGCATCGCGCCTCCCTCGCTGGCTATGCAGTCCACTGGTAACTGTGGCAAGTGTCCAATGGCTCAGTCTGCGGAGGAGGCATCTGATGTTGGAGCGTATCAATGAGTGGGTGACGGTAAAGCGGGTCCTAGCGGGTATCGGGGTGTTCTATGCGGCTGTCCTGGTCATAGGGGTGACGATTGGGTCTTGTTCTGCGTCGCCAGCAGCACAGCCTTTACCGCCTAGACCAACGGCGATCCCGACGCCTATGCCAGCCCCTACGTCTGCTCCAAACCCTCCCAAGTCGCTGAAAGCCACCGTTGTAGATACTCAGCATATCTTGGCAATCGAGCCATTCTTGGATGAAATATCGAAATCAGTGGCGCCGACCGGTTTGCAGTACGGATTTGTCTACAATGAGTGGGGGGACCAATGCGAATATGTCCAACACTCTACTCACAGAACTGCACCGTCATATTTCTACGATGAATCCAACGGATCGGAAACCATTATGATTTTCTCAGATCAGAAGTGTATGACCCCTGACCTTCTCGGCATGGGGTATTTACAAAAACAAGTCAATGACTTGATTGCCAAGTGGCATTATGCACCAGAAGTGAAATTCAATACTTACCCACAGGATTTATATAATCGTGGGGGATTCCAAGATAGAGGTTGGTGTATGCAATCGAGCACTCACCCATTATTCGGAATCGCGGTTGAATATTTCCTTGATGGGGAGAGCATGGTGGTCGTAATGCACGAAACCGGTCTTTCTTGTGCAGATAACTAGAGGTATCCTTAACCTGTCTTGCACAAGAGGGTACACCCTGCAATAATTGCGCCAAGACTTTCAAGATACGCTAGACCGTAGCGCATAGGAGGCGGACAGTGACTTCGGAGCAAGACCCACAGGTCATCTTGTTGGCGATCCTCAAAAGGCTAGACACACTCGAAACCACATTGAATCGCAACCACACGACCACCACGGATAACCACGCGACCGCCATGCAGAAGATTAACAATCTCTCAACCAAAGTGGACCGCAACCACCAGATCGCTATGGGTAACCACAATGCAGTCATGAGGGAACTAGGCAAACTCGTATCCGGCGGTGTGCTTAACTAGCTAAATCGCCAATCTCATCTGTTCGCCAAGTCGAGTATCTTCCGAGCCAATCAGGTCTACGTACCGGAGCCGCCGGCCCATCATTCCCTGCACGATAGCACGCATCTGGTCGATAGTGTCCAGCGGCCTATCGTTGTGTCTGCCCTCGAATTCGCTGACGTAGCGGTGCAGGTGCTTCGTGCTGAACCAGTGATAGACACCCTGGTATCCACGCTTCAGGCCAGCCCAGAACGATTCCATGCCGTTCGTGGAAGCCATGCCATTGACGTACTCACCGGCGCTATGGCTAACTGTCTCATGATCCCGCCTTAGTCCGACATAGGCCCTTGCGTCGTCAGTGTAGACCGTCGCGTCCAGTTCAGTCCGAGAGTGGACGAATCCCTGAAGCGTAGCCTTATCAGTGCGATCTACCGGAGCCGCTGACACCTGCCCGGTCTCACGGTCCCTCACTCCAACGATCGGAGCCTTGCCTACTGGTCCGCGTCCGGCGTGGAGTCTCTTGGACTCGTGCTTGTTGGACTCTTTCCCGCCGATGTAGGTTTCGTCCGCTTCGACAGGGCCGCGAAACAATGGGTCGTCTGACCGCATCGCCTCCCTTATCCGGTGCATCAGGTGCCATGCCGACGGCTGGGAGATCCCCAGCTCGCGATGCAGCTTCATGCTCGATATGCCTTTGAGGGACGTGGTCATGATGTAGATGGCGACTGCCCACTTACGGAGCGGCAGGTTGCTGGACTGCATGACCGTTCCGGTCTTGACGCTGAAGTATGAGCGGCAGTCCGTGCACCAGTAGGGCATTCGCTTGTGCGACGCTTCCGTTGTGCGGATGCTTCCACACTTCCCGCAGGCCCTGTCGTCAGGCCAGCGGGTTTCCTCGAACCATGCCCGCGCGCTGTCCTCATCGGGGAACATATCAAGCAGTTGAATAATGCTGATTCCCTGTCGTTCTGACCGTCCTGCCATCGTGTCCTTACCTCTCTTTAGCTTGAGGTAATGGTACAGGATTCAGCTTGTCTTGTCAACTATTCTTGATAATTCCCTTAGCTAACGAGTTCGAGTCCAGTGAAAGAGAGTCTGCTCAACTCAGTCTCTTTCCAGATGCAGCTCCCCGAGTTCGAGGCCGGCCGCGACGGGGTCAGGCTGTGTCATCAACCCTGGACGATCTTGAAGCTCCCTTGGGGGCGACCACGCTGGATCGCGTTCATGCGGCTATGCTGCTGCTCGCATCTGGTCGAACCGAGGCCCTGCGCTCTCTGATCCGGTCTGAGCAGGAGAAGGGCCCTGACTTTCTGCGCCTCGCCAACGCTCTCTCAGCCCTGTACCCTCGTGGAAGCGACGAGAAGAGACTGTTGGACGCCATGCTGCTGGCGGCTGGGCGATA
>DAOUHG010000192.1:0-3793 GCA_034428835.1 Dehalococcoidia bacterium | reverse complement strand
GACCCATCCACCGACATCGACTTCTTCGTATTCGACCTATCCGACCAGCCCGGACCCACCGACGTCTGGATCTACGCTACCGGCGACCTCGATTCCCTCGGTGGCCTCTTCGACAGCAACCTCGACCTGCTCTGGGTCAACGACGACAGCCGTGTCGACGGCAGACTCAGAGCCTTCCAGATCCGCGCCATTCTCGAGCCCGACTACTACTTCGTCCTCGTCAGGAGTTGGCGCAGCCTCTCAGTCGGCGACTATACCTTGCATATAGAACCGGTGGTCAACCCTAGCGACTCCAGCGACACACCAACCCAGCTCGAGCTCTCCGTCCCCATTCCGGGCCGTTTCGACGCCAGGCGAGAGACACACCACTTCCGTTTTGACATCAGCGAACAGACCAACGTGTTCATGCGCGCCGAGACTCCGATCATTCGCGATGGGGACCGAAAGTTCTTTCCCTTTATGCCTCTCGATCCGACCATCCTTGACGCCGATGGCGCTGAGGTCAACGTGAACATATACGCCCTGGTCGTCAGGATCATATCAACCGGCGACCGCTTCAGGTTCGGCTTCATCATCCAGGACGACTTCGCCCCAGGCTCTTACACCCTGGAGTTGACGACACCTGCTGACGACTACGAGACCACCTACCCAGGCTTCTACACCATCCAGGCATTCGAGGATTTCGTCCACAATGAATTCATTGAAAACTGCGAAGGTCTGACCGAGGCTCTGGACGATCCCTCCGTTGCCGACCCCCTATACGCCTGCCAGTGGTACCTCGATCAATCAAACGGCGAGGACGTCAACGTCAAGCCCGTCTGGGACGTCGGCCTCATGGGCGAGGGGATCAACGTCGCAGTTGTCGACACTGGCATGGACTGGACCCACGAGGACCTTGTCGACAACGTCGACTCTTCTCTCAATCACGACTACACCGGCGAGGGCGATATCTACCACCCGTTCTCACACCACGGTACAAATGTCGCCGGACTCATAGCAGCACGCGACAACGATATAGGCGTGCGCGGCGTCGCCCCACGCGCCACAATCTACGGACATAACCTGCTGGATGCTCCCTCTCCTCCTGGGTCGGTCGAGATCGCGGATACGGACATAGCCCACGCCGCAGGTAACAACATGGGCGTCACCGCCGTCTCCAACAATAGCTGGGGATCCGTGGACGGCCCCGAAGCCGACGGCGCTCCCGCGCTTTGGGAGCTGGCCATCGAGAACGGCGTCACCAGGGGCTACGACGGCAGGGGAGTCTTCTACGTCTGGGCAGCCGGCAACGGACACCTCCGGGGCGACGACTCCAACCTCGACGGTCTTGCCAACTTCTACGCCGTCACCGCCGCATGCGCCGTCAACGAGGCTGGCGCCAGGAGCTACTACTCCCAAATGGGCGCAAACCTCTGGGTATGCGCACCATCCAACCATCCTCGTACCGAGGAAGGCTATCGCAGCATCGTCACCACTGAGAACTCCGACCGCTACATAGACGACTTCGGCGGAACCTCCGCCGCGACCCCTATCGTCTCCGGCGTCGCCGCCCTCGTCCGCCAGGCCAACCCGGACCTCACCTGGCGCGACGTGAAGCTCATCCTCGCCGAAACTGCCCGCAAGAACGATCCCACAAACCCCGGCTGGCAGGACGGCGCGCGCATGTACGGCCTCGCCTCCGATGCCGACCGCTACCACTTCAACCACGAGTACGGCTTCGGTGTCGTTGACGCCGCCGCCGCCGTCGACCTCGCCAGGAGCTGGACCAACCTGCCCCCCATGCAGGAAGCCAGCATCCATTCCGCTAAGATCGACAGGCTTATCCCAGACGCCTACGACGCCGCCAGCATCGAGACCGTAACTCTAACCCTCACGCTCAACATCAACTCCGACATCGACTTCACTGAGTTCGTCGAGATCAACGCCGTCTTCCAGCACAACTCGTTCCGAGACCTCGACATCGAGCTGGAGTCCCCATCTGGCGCCGTCTCCAAGCTGGCCGTCCCGTTCGATACCTTTACCGACGACGACGATCCTGAAGACGACTACATCCCCATGCGCGGCCCCTACCGCTTCGGCTCCGCCAAACACCTCGGCGAAGACCCCAACGGCGTCTGGACCCTGCGCATCACCGACATATTCCGCCTCGGCGCCGGCTCGATCGAGTCGTGGGGCATCACCGTCTATGGACACACGTCCGATAACATCCTGCCGACCTTCCCCGACGGCGAGACGACATCCCGCTCCGTAGCCGAGAACACACCCGCTGGCGACCCCGTCGGCCACCCCGTCGCCGCGACCGACAACGAAGCTCTCAACTACACCCTCGGAGGCCCAGACACCGCCCTGTTCGCCATAGACGCCGCAACCGGCCAGCTCACGGTCGGCCCCGCCACGTCTCTCGACTACGAGGACCCCAACAACATCGACCACGAGTACGCCGTGACCGTAGCCGCCGCCGACCCATCCGGCGCGACCGCCACGACCACCGTCACCATCACCGTGACCGACGTGTCCCTCGGCGCCCTCGCCGACACCTACGACGCCGACCACAACGAGACCATCTCCCGCGACGAGGTCATCCAGGCCATCACCGACTACCTCGACGGCCTCATAACCAGGGAACAGGTCCTGGAGATTATCAACCTCTACATCTTCGGCTAACCCGTATCACGCCCGCGCTCCATCCAGGGCCTGTGCAAAGTCCGTGAATCACACTCCGTCATTCCCGCGCCCCCTTTCGTCATTCCCGCGAAAGCGGGAATCCAGGGGTGGGGAGGTGGCCGAGGTCACACAGGCTCGATTTACCTACCCCTCTCAGCCCCCTCAGGATGAGGGTGAAAAGTACGAATACCTGCCCCCAACAGACCCTCTCACTCCTCACTCCTCTCCACTCACTCCTCAGCGCAAAGCGCCCCCACTCACTCCTCAGCGCAAAGCGCCCCCGCCCTTGACGCACCACACCGTATCAACTATCATCCCTTACAGAACGCCTGTTCTATACAACAGACACTAGGGATTCACCACCATGACCCTCTCCCAGATAATCAAACTCAGGACCGACAGTGGAGGCGACATCGTCGACTTCCTCGTCGACGTCATGCAAGACCAATACGAAGACTTCCGAATCTGCCACCGGCTACAGGCAGCCCGGCTACTCACCACCTATGGAAACGAAGACGCCCCCGACTTCATCGCCGACAACACACTCGATTCATCCCCGCGGCGCGACAGGCCAAATTCCAAGCACCAGACCAAGTTCGATACCGAGCTCGCCAGGTTAATCCGAGAAGACACCGGCGACGGACGCTCCATCGCTCGCTTCCTCGTAAACGTAATGGTAGGCGAGATCAGGAGCTTCAGACCCCACCACCGCATGGCCGCCGCCCGCGAGCTCCTAAACCGGGGCTTCGGCAAATCCGCCCGCACCGACCCGGAGCGCGGACACCCCGCCCCCCTTCGTCGTTCCGGCGAAGGCCGGAACCCAGAAACCCCGCCACCAGGCGACGCGCAACCCGCCCCCCTTCGTCGTTCCGGCGAAGGCCGGAACCCAGAAAGTACCTCGCCTACAGCCACCCCTCAGCACGAAGGCCCCCCTCTCACTCCTCACTCCTCTCCACCGACCTCCCACCCGACCAGTTCGAGCACACCGTCCTCGACCTCCCCGAAAACATGGGCTACGGACACGCCCGCCACGTCGGACGCACCGGCGACGGAGACATCGACGGCATCATCGACCAGGACACCCTCGGCCTCAAAAGGCTCTACGTGCAGGCCAAACGCTGGACAAACC
>DAOUHG010000191.1:0-5754 GCA_034428835.1 Dehalococcoidia bacterium | reverse complement strand
GCGAACACGAAGATCAGCATGATCCCAACCCAGAAGCCGGGCATAGACTGGCCCAACACCGCAATCGTTCTCGCGAGAATGTCCCAGACCGAACCCCGCTTTACCGCTGACACGACTCCCAACGGAATTGCCAGCAGCGAGAAAATGAACCCGCCAAGGGCAAGCTGAGCAGTGGCCGGAATACGCCCCCACAATACCTCGGTAACGGGCTTGTAGCGCCAGATCGACTCACCGAGGTCTCCCCTCAGAAGTTTACCTATGAAGATAGCGTATTGGACCGCAAATGGCTTATCCAGTCCGAGTTGCTTGCCGAGCGCATCCCACTGCTTCTGGTCAAACTCGATGGCATCTGCAGCGTACAGCAGATTTCGGGGATCACCGTGTAGTCGCGAGATGGTGAACACCAGAAACGAGACCACCAACATTGTCAGCAGCGCGAGTGCAATCCGGCGCGCTATGAACTGGCGCATCTCCCTCTCCGCCTCCCTTCCAGTGTCCAACTCGGACTAGGTCGCCATTGTACATCATGGCCGCAGCATTCACTTGTGGATAAGCCTCAAGAGATGAAGCCGATGTTGGCTATGTCACGTCATTTCTGGGATAGAGTGGTATTTAGGTCGCTCGGTCGCACACTCAGCGCCATGTCAAACTGGTGGCCCCACCCGGCCATCACTCCGTCCTGCTCTGCAGATACAACGGCGCGAGCATACCGTCCACCGGCACGAAGTCGTCCGTCAGCACCACCTTACGCTCGTCCGCGATCCACGACGCGAATGCGTCCTTCGGCATGAACTGCGTTACCGGACTCCCCCTCCCCTCGAGCAGGTTGGCGCTCGTTACCTCCACCGCGGTGATCGGCTTCATTGACGCGGCTACGATGAACGTGTACCGGTCATCATTGTCCCACCTGGAGTCGTCCCGCATGACGTACACGTGCGGGAACACGCTCTGGAGCGTGTGTACGACAGACCGCAGGAACCGGCCTGAGTGCATCCTGTCCACCACGTTGATCGCGTACACGCCCTCGTCGGAAAGCAGCCCACGAACCATCTCGTCGAACTCCAGCGTGGTCAGGTGATACGGTACCGATACGTCGTTGAACGCGTCGCCGACTATGAATTCGTACTTGCCCTTCGGCAGCTCCTGCAGCTTGGTTCTGGCATCCTCGGGATAGGTCACGATGTTCGTGTCGGGCGGCAGCGCCAGGTACTCGAAGGCGACCTCCGTGACCTCCGGGTCTATCTCCACCACCTCCAGGTTCGCATCGGGAAACAGCGCCTCCATGAACTTGGGCATCGTGTAGCCACCGCCCCCTATGAACAGCGTGTCCAGATCCGGGTCGCTGTGCGCCATCGTCGTGGCGAGGTCCCCAAACACCTTCTCGTAAGAGTAGTGGAGAAACATCGGATCGTCCGTATCAACGTAGCTGTGAACGAGCGCGTCCAGGTACAGCACCCTGACCTCCCGATCTTCGATGTCGCGCGCCCTCACCTTGATGCAGTAGTAGTTGCTCTCCCTTTCGCAGCCGCTGTCCAGCCCATCCCCGACGACGCTCACGCCGATTATCGCGACGAATACTGCTCCCAGGGCTATACTCGGGATTCGCACGCGCCACAGGTTCCCGAACGCAATCGCCATCGCCACCAGCACCAGCGAAACGATCAGTATGACCAGCCGCGTGCCGAACAGCTGCACCAGAACGAACCCAGTGAGAAAGGTGCCCAATATGCTGCCAGCCGTCGACACCGCGTACAGCTTCCCCACCACGTTGCCAGTCTCCGCGAGATCGGCTAGACGCAGCTTTATCACCACCGGCGTCACCATACCCAGGATGACAGCGGGAACCAGGAACAGCGCGACGGTCAGCATCACTATGCGCGGGATGATGGGAAGTGTCAGGAATCTGTCGGACACGAAATGGTCCACCGGCAGTATCCCCATACTCGCGACGCCGCCCGCGAGCAGTATCAGGCCCACCGTGGACGGCGACGGGTATCTGTCGGCCACCCTGCCGCCAATGTAGTTCCCAATGCTGATCCCGGCCAGCACGATCCCGATGATGCTCGTCCAGGTATAGAGCGACACGCCGATCGTGGGCGCCAGAATCCGTCCTGCGACGATCTCGATTATGAGCGTGCATCCGCTGGCGGTGAAGACGATCACATACGGCTTCAGGGATCGGAACAGCTCAATCACGACAACCCTCCAGCGGGCATCCTATCCTGTGACGCGGCTCGCCTCAAGCGAAGCTGTGTATGCGAAGCTGTAACAGGTTAGTCGACGTCGCTCTGCAAGATCGAATGTCCCCTCTCCCTCAGGACTGACAGGGGTAGGTATACATAACTTTCAGACTTAAACCTCAATCAACTGCCCCCTCTCCCTCAGGGAGAGGGTTGGGGTTTGGGGTGAGGGTGAAATGCTCACCTACTAAGTCCGGACATCTCAGTCTGTGGCTGCCTCCACTGTCACGCTCTCGACGACTGACTGGATGCTCATGGAATGCACCGTTAGTACGACATATGACGGCAGTACCAGCCTACGCACAAGCCATTCCTCCCCACTGCTGCGCCAACCCGTTGTTTTCCAGTGGAGGCGGGGCAAGGTACCATATTTGAGATGACGGTTGCTGTGTCAGCATGGTCGCCTTCATGTCAATCGCCCGAGACGAGCCTCACGCAGACTTCAACAGCAGTCGCCACACAAAGAAAAGGAGGCTTTTGCAGAATGAAGCTCTATCTCATCGCTGCATCACTCGCGTTGATGGCAGCAGTAGCCTGCACCCAACCAGGTGACCCTTCTGGCGAGTCGAGACTGGAGTTGGTCCGGGACCGGGGGTGAGGTGGTCTGCGCAACCCTGGATGACACCCCGGGGTTCGGGTTCCTGGACGAGAACGCCAACCACCTCGGCTTCGACATTGACCTGTGCCGCGCAGTCGCGGCAGCGACTCTGGGCGACGCCGACGCCGTGGAACTTCGCACGATCGACGCCGCAGAGCGTGGCCCCATAGTGCAGGCCGGCGAGGTGGATCTGCTCGTGTTCGTGACCACTTGGACCAGCTCGCGTGACGCCTCATGGGGCGACTTTGTGCCAACGATGTTCTACGACGGTCAGGGGTTCATGGTACCCGACCGCCTGGAGATATCGAGCGCATACGGTCTGGGTGGAGCCTCTGTATGCACGGTGTCCGGTACGACCAGCGAGTTGAATATGGAGGACTTCTTTCGCCAGAACCGGATGGAGTACTCCCCGGTCATATTCGAGACTGTCGACCTCGCTCTCGACGCCTACGCGAACAGTACCTGTGACGTGTTTACGACCGACATCTGGGGTCGAACGGCATCGGGTTGCCCAGGGAAGGCGGCAGGAACGCCCTGTGGGCGGATGCCCCCTGCGTCGACTGCCCAAAGGGCGGACAGATCTACGCCCCACCCCTGCGGTAGTGCTCCATCAGGATGCCTTGCATCGACATAGCCTCATAGGCATCCCTAACATGATGGGAAAGCAGTTCCGACCACGGAGGCACTTCAAATGGGAGACCAGACTTGGTACAGGGGTAACATTCATACTCACACGACCGAGTCGGACGACGACGCTGAGCCGGAAGTCGTAGCCGCATGGTACAGAGACCACGGCTACGACTTTCTTGTGCTGTCAGACCACAATCACCTCACCCTTCTCGACTATGGCAACGGACGAAACGGCTCCCCTGGGCCCCTTATGATTCCAGGAGAAGAGGTCACTGTGCCGACAGACTGCAGCAACGACACCCCGGTCCACGTTAACGCCATCGGAATAGATCGCGTCGTCAAACCGACGTACACGGGCGACGTGGCCGCCATTCTTCAGGCGAACATAGACGACATTCGAGACGCGGGCGGCATATCCTGCATCAACCATCCCAGTTGGAGTCTTTCTGGGCGAGCTAAAATCGTCGGTAGACGAAATATCCCTGAAGATTCGACGAAGGCCCGACTCGCTATTCATTACGAGATTCATAGGTAAGAATGGGACTGTTCACGACGAGCAGGTCGGCAGAGAGGTCGCCTACCGTCCCACCGGCGACGAAGGCTATATCCGGGCCCACGTCATGTCCTCCAACGGGCGCCAGGCATGGACACAACCGGTCTTCCTGTCATAGTCGCCTGCTGATCTGCCGAGATGTACTTGTCGGCCAGATCGTTGACATCAGAAACCCATGGATTCACCGTTCAATCTAAAACACGATTCTAGCCCGACCATTCAGACGACGGCGGAGTTTGCGAATATGTGAACTGACGTTTACAGTCAATATATGATCGAAATATGATCGAAGTCATACAGAGTTCGACATTCAGACGCTGGGTCCGAAGACTGAGGGATCGGCGCGCCATCGCCAGAATCAACGCGCGGGTGAGAAATGTCAGCATCGGCAATATGGGCGACACCACATCGGTCGGGGACGGCATCTTCGAGATGCGCATACACTATGGCCCCGGCTACAGACTTTATTTCCTTCGTGAAGGACGGAACGTGATCGTGTTGCTCTGCGGTGGCGACAAGGACAGTCAGTCGCGAGACATAGAACGTGCCAGGCGATTGGCTCGGGAATGGAGGTGAGTTGTGCCTGAGACTTTCACCATGTGGGATGTCACCGACGATCTGCATAGTAAGGAGGACATTCAGCTGTACCTGGAGGCGTGTGCAGAAGAAGATCCGGGAGATGGCAGTCTCATACGAGCGGCCCTAAACGACATAGCCCGTGCTCAGAACATGAGCCAACTGGCTCGCGAGGTTGGCATGACCCGAGAGGGTTTGTACAAGGCCTTGGGAGAGAACGGCAACCCGAGCTTCGCAACGGTCATGCGGATAGCCAGGGCCCTGGGGATGCAAGTGCGCATCACCATATAGCTGCACCATATAGCTGAGCCATCCGGCTGGGAGCGCTAATATGGAGTTGTGGCGGGAACTGGATATTCGGCAGAGAGGTCGCCTACCGTCCCACCGGCAACGAAGGATACATCCGGGCCCACATCATGTCCTCCAACGGGCGCCAGGCATGGACACAACCGGTCTTCCTGTCATAGTCGCCTGGCGAGCAGCCGAATCTGCCAAGTCGGGACGGCCCTTGTAGAGGGCGGCGACGCCACCCACCAAGCAAGGAGAAGTACTTCCAATGCCAGCCGGAGATGCGGATCGAATTCGTAGATACCTGTGCGATGTAGTCAATGAGGCCAGACTGGCGGGCAAATCAAAAATCACCCTTCGAGCCGAGGAGTCCGAGGAGCGCTACATATATTCTGGGTCCGCTCGACTGTGGTCGACCGCGAGTGGTCGTGGGACTCCGCTGCTCATGTTCAACGGCGGTCCCAGCTGTGACGACTACCTGGCGCCGGTGGCAGAGATGATCGACGATCTGTGCCTGGTAATCCGCTTCGAGCCGAGGGGCTGCGGACGCTCGGACTGGGACGGCAACTACGACATCGACACCCTGGTGGTCGACGCTGAGGCTGTCCGTCGTGAGTACGGGGTCGAGAGGTGCATCGTAGCCGGCCACAGCTTCGGGCCCAACGCAGCGCTCGCGTATGCGCTACGGTATTCATCTCGGGTGATGGGACTGATCGAAATAGCAGGTGGCAGCGTGCTCAACGACAGGAAGTGGGGACTCAGGGTGCCGGAGAGCAGCCATGAGTGCGGTGACGAGTGTTGATGAAGCGCTAATGAACTTTAACCATGACCATCAACATTAACATCAACAACACACTCTAGGGTGTGTT
>DAOUHG010000190.1:0-3620 GCA_034428835.1 Dehalococcoidia bacterium | reverse complement strand
CTGCCTACACCGTCTCCTCCAGCTCCCGTAGATCCTGCCCTATACCGTGCGTGCGCTGCACCTGCTCGGAATTCGGCTCGTAAGGATTGATCCCAGTACTGTACGCAGGCTGCACGATCGTCGAAAATCCCAGAGGTCTGCCGGACCCGAGATACCTGGTGAGCGGGAAAAGACTCCCCGGCCGTTACGCGGCACTGGGGAAGTCCGTTATACCGGCGCTCTTTCTGTCCGTCTCGACGATGCCGAATGGTCCGAGGAACAGGAACCTGAAACTCACAGGGATTCGCGGTCGAGTGGGAAAGACCGCACCTGTCTACCCGCCAAGGAGCGAAACTGCGCCTTCGGAGGGGACGACATGCGTGTACAGGCGTATCCGCGGGGGACGCGTAGACGTCACATCGCTGGCCTGAATTCGTCGGCTCGGTGAGTGCCGATTGCCAATTGGGAAAGACCTTCTATATGGCTGTACAGGGTGGGCAGAGGTGGATACCGCAGCTCGTGTTGTCGGCAAACACCCACTGCCGATTTCGCCATCTCGGAGTAGGTTCGCCCTATATTCGTTATGTCAAGCTGGGCGGGACGGAGAGGCTGAAAACGAGCTGGCGGACGCGCCTAGCGCCCCTGGGTGGGTAGTCTCGAGAACGGTCCATCCGATTCTGGTCCTGGATGAGAGTGGTAGGCTCGCCGGCCATCGAGGACCTCACGGACACGTTGGGCTGGATGCAGTCATCTGTCAGTATGGCAATGGGGAGGTGGTCTGCCGGGCCGGCATATCACCTCGAGGTGTTGCTACCGACCCGGCTAGGGTGAGAGTCTCCTGGAGCGCGGCTGCCCGGCGACCGCGCTGATCTCTCAACTAATCCGACTGATCTGAACGTCACCCGGACAACTTCACGACTTTACGAGTCATCGGACTGCGAATCAGATTTCAGTGCCTCAACCTGAGCCGAGATGAAGTCCGACCACGCCTGCATGAGGGTTCTCCGCTGTTCGAGATAGTCCGTCCGGACGAACGCCATCTCCATACCCCTGACGACGTGCGCGAGGGCGACCTCGGCATGCTCCCGCGGTACACGGTTCTCAGCACACCAATACTTGAAGGCGGCGCGAAAACCATGCATGGTCCCGTCGATCCCCAGTCTTCTGCAGAGCGCACCCAGTGTCGATCCACCAAGAAGTTTACCCGTTATCGGTGACGGGAACACGTACCTGGAGGATGGGTTCTGAGCACGCGCCTCCTCCAGCACGACGACCGCCTCGTTCGAGAGTGGAATCCGATGGGCCCGGTGGGCCCATCGGATCCTGGTACGCTCCCACACTCTGGCCTCAAGGTCAATCTCGTCCCACTCTGCCGACAGAATGTCACCTGTTCTGGCTGCAGTCAGGACCTGAAACCTGAACGCGAGTTTGGTGGGCACACTCGCACCGGACGCATTAACCGCCGCTATCGCGGCCCCCACCTCGTGCGGGGACAGAGCACGGTGATGCTCGACTTCTCTGCTCTGCCTGGGCAAACTCTTCTCTATGCCGTTATGCGCGGGATTCTTTCTGATCCACCCCCGGTCTACGGCCAGATCCAGGACAACCTTGACTCGGGCAAGCACCCTCCGCGCCTGGGCCGGTATGTCAACCCAGATAGGATCGAGAGCCACTATTACGTCGGCCTCGGTGATCTGGTCCACCGGCTTGTCGCCGAGTATGCCCATCGCGTGACTGTCGAGCGAGCTTTTCCAGTCCTTTTCCGTCTTGCTGCCCTCCTTCCAGCCCACCCTGCGGCTGGAGATCACCTGGTCCGCCACAACCCTGAACGTCGGCACTTTGCAATTTACGAGCGGATCTTCACCCCTCTGGGCCTTTCGCCAGTTTTTCTTCGCCTTCTTCCTCGCCTGCTCCAGGCTGACGTCGGGATATTTGCCCAATCTCAGAATGTGCACTTCTCCATCTATGCGTGACTGCTGGGCGAAGACCCTGGAGAGAGTTCCGTCCCTCAGCGGTCTGAAATTGACAAATAGGCCGTGGCCGTTCCGTCCGTCACTCATCCTCCCTCGCCCCCTCCGATCCCGGATTGCGGCGTCGGTAAGTCGCGCCTCAGGCGCTTCGTGATGGCTCATCTTCCGCCCTTCCTTGACCAGGACGTCTGTAAGTGAAATGTGCCTGGTCATTCCTCATGCTAGGAATACTACATACTCCTTGCATGATAGCAAACGACACGTAAGCCTGCAAAATAGGTTAGAGAGAATTGGGCAGCATTGGGAGGCCGCCTGGCCGTCAGTGCCGGTCGACAGGGATCCAGTGACCGGCTGAGGCAATGAGGGGGCAGCTACCGTTCTGTAGCCGCCTCTAAGGACCGGGTGTCCTCCGGTTCGGGGGAATACGTGGAGCCCGTCTCGACGACCTCAGACTCGGGCTGGTATGGCCGTTCGTTTTGCTCCCGTAAGGCTACGTGGGACAAGACTGGCTCATAGGGATGGTCTGACAATATGCCGGCGGGATTCAGGCGAATCTGGTTGAGGCGAGTTGCCATAGGGGATGACCAGTCTCGTAGTCTCCTCAACAGTGTCATCCGGGGTGTGTTGCCACTGACGTTCCTGGGGTCGATTCCGGCAGCCGCACACATCGCCTTCAGTCGCCTGCTTATCTGCGAGTCCGAGAGTCCAAAGACGTGCTCACTCGAGTGTCGGGGCCCTGGGGACCTTATATCCAGGATCGCATCAGCGCAGTCCTTCGTAACGGGCAACTCGGCACTGGAGCCATGTGGCAAATGTGAGCGTACCAACAGATGCGCAGAACCATCATTGAGCAACTTGACGGCCTCCCAGGTCAGGCGGGACGCTTCACCCCGCCGCAGACCCGCCTCGATCATCGTAAGCAGCAACGCCCTGTCCAGAGCGGCCCGTACCTCCGTTTGCCGTTCCGTCTCCATCCTGCCCCCCGAGGCTCTCCGGGGAGTACGCAGGGTGTCAAGGATGAGGGTTACTTCCTCTTCAGACAGTGAGGCCGCCTTGCGAAGGCCCCTGCCGGCACGCCTGCGACGCAGCTGTGCGATGAACTCCCTGATCATCGGATGCTGCGTGGGTGCGTAGAATCCGAGAGCCCTGTGAACGGTCCCGATCGCAGACATGTAATTCACTATGGTCGTCATCGCCAGGTCCCGTCTGTTCAGATCCACTGCGTATAGGAGGACATAGGTTGGATTGACCGGCAGGGAGATTACCTCTGCGCCCTCCACTAACCACGGCTCCACCCACCTGATGAACGCCAGGAAGCGCTCCTGAAGTTTTCGAGAACTGCCCGGTGACGGTATGGCGCGCAGATACTCGGCGAGGTCGGAGGCATGGGGGGCCAGCCGGGGCCTGGCCTCAAACTCGCCCACCAGGGGCATCTCGTACACTCTGGGTCCTCCGGAGGTTGCGGTATTGCCGGGTACCCAGTATACGTTCATGCGCCTCCGGGTGTCTTTGCAATCCCTGAGCAGAATTGCTGCCGTCCATGTGTAAACGGCCAGCGATTATGTCCTCTCTAACTGGCCAGCGAAAATGTCCCCATTATGGAGACACTGACATTGACCAAGAGAGAACAGGCACGGCTTCAGGTACTCAACAGCTTACTCGCAGAACACA
>DAOUHG010000189.1:0-1622 GCA_034428835.1 Dehalococcoidia bacterium | reverse complement strand
GCATCGCCGCTGAACCCTTGAGCATGTCCAGTACCAGAACCAGCGTCGCGTAGCGTGCGCCCATCTCCCTGAAAATGTTGGCGGTTCCCGGGTTGCCTGTGCCGACATCCCTGATCGGGAACCCCGCGGCTCGCGCAACTATATCTCCAAGCGAAACAGACCCGAGTAGATAGGCAGCGACACCCCATAGTAGATAAGGCCATCCGATGCCAAGATCCACGGACTCAAACACATCCATTGCCCGCAGACCACGTCGGCAAACATAGATTTAGCATCGCGCCTCTGGCGTGAAGACTTCCTCGAAAGCGTTTTGCCAGGCGGACGATTCCCGGATAACCCTGATCAGCCATTCACTGCCCCCTGCCTTCGTCACTGAAACATTCTCAGACTCTACAGCCCACAGTGAATGGCCGACAGGTTCATCTGTACCGACTGTGGGGGTACGTCTGTAGCGGGGCTGGTCGCGCTGACATTTAATTGGCGAATCGGTGCTGAAATTCTCGCGGGTGTTGTCGCCGCAACAGCTCTGGGTGTTTTGGTCTTCTTGGTGTTTATCAAGGTCGCTGGCGGCTGAAGGAACTCGGACTGCTTCAACCCAGTCTGAGGAGTTCCCCGGCGTAGTCGAGGAGTTGAGCCCCGCCTACTAAAACGCCGAGGACATGGAGGCCCGGGCCGACTCACTGGATGAGCTTGGTGAGATGGGAGTACTGTCGCTGGCAGGAGGCATATCACGAACCGCAGCTGAGGGCCCGAGACCCAATGAAGTCGAGGCCCTACTCGCCGAGCTTAGGGAATGCCTCATACCTGTGACGGTCGGTTGACACAGCCGAACTGGACATACTTCTTGCAGCGCGGTATAACGACGGTCATACTCCTACTAAGAAGACAGCCATTTCGCTTCCAGATCCCGTGTTTCACGCTGCAGAGTCCCTGGCACATCGCCTCGGCATGTCCAGGAGCCAGCTCTTCAGGGAAGCGTTGGCGGCGTACATCGCATCCCACGACGATGAGCATATACGCGAGGCCCTGGATAACGTGTATTCGAAGAGCCTTCAGGTCTGGATAGTGCCCTGGCTCAGCTTCAGTGGGCTTCGCTGTCAGACGAGGAGTGGTAGTGCGCCGGGGAGAGGTGGGGTGGGCGTCGCTGCCACCTCCAGCCAGGTCTGGACCAGAATTCCGAAGACCTGTAGTCGTGCTTCAGAGTGACCCGTTCAACCGGAGCCGAATCAGCACAGTTGTTGTCGCCGCCGTGACCACCAACCTGCGACTTGCCGACGCCCCGGGCAACGTGCTGTTGGAACAGAGCGTCTCGGGACTGCCGCGCGACTCCACGATCAACGTCTCTCAGATCCTCACCTTGGATAAGTCATTCCTGACGGAGAGGGTCAGCGTGCTGCCGGGAGGACTTCTGGCACGAGTCGAGTCTGGCCTGAGGCTCGTACTGGGACTCTGACCACCCACTCCGCTTGACACTATCTTTATTGGGCGAATCAGTCCGGAGACGACAAGACCCGATACAGGTATTCTGCTACGGTGTGAAGTTCCCGCTTCACCACTTCCCTGTCCCTTACAGTGGGACATGGTAATAACACCGCCTCCGAAATGCTTGCAGGAACTTATGG
>DAOUHG010000188.1:0-19705 GCA_034428835.1 Dehalococcoidia bacterium | reverse complement strand
GCGTCTGTTCCGTAGGATGAAAGGCTATCGTCGAATATTCACTCGCTATGACAAGCTCGATGAACTCTACATCGGGTTCATCCTCTTTGGAACGATCTTCGATGCACTACGTAGTGTGAACAGGCCCTAGTTGAGATTGTGTGGGTGGGGACTTCACCCTCACCCCGACCCTCTCCCTTTTAGTGAGAGGGGGATTCTGGCGTGAGTAGGAGAAGAGTGTCATGAGCAGGCCACATGGATTGCTTCGAGCCGGGTACCCGTACCTGCGTACTCTGGGTATGCGGCGCGTAACAAACTTCCCTTCGGATATCGCGTTCCCTGATGGGGATGACGCTTACATACTGATGAGGTCCGAGGGCACGGCGACGATCAGAATCTGGCCACTCGACGACATGGACGCGCTGACGGACGACCTCAAGGGGTTCGGAAGCTACGGCACCGGCGACGGCCAAATGGTGTGGCCGGTCCACATGATCTCAGATGGCCGGGGACACCTGTTCGTGAGCGACGAGGCGACGCACCGGATTAGCAAGTTCGATCTTGAGGGCGAGTTCATCGACAAGTTCGGGACTAGGGGCGACGCGGACGGCGAGTTCGACGGGCCGACGGGAATCGCATTTGATCCTGACGGCAACCTGGTCGTGGTGGACTCGAAGAACCACCGTGTGCAGAAGTACACCGAGGACGGGAAGTATCTCGGCGGTTTTGGGTCGCATGGCAGCGCTCCGGGTGAGTTCGAGTTGCCGTGGGGTGTCCACGTGGACGAGCTGGGCGACATCTATGTCGCAGACTGGGGCAACAACCGGTTCCAGGTGTTCAGCGCCGACGGCGAGCTGAAGTACGTCGTGGGGAAGCCTGGGTCGGGTGAGGCCGAGTTCGACAGGCCGACTGGCATCGCGGTGGATGCGCACGGCGACATCTACGTCGCGGACTGGGGCAACGATCGCGTGCAGATGTTCAACGCGGAGGGGCACTATCTGTGGAGCTTCCGTGGAGACGCAACGCTGTCTCGTGTCGCGCGGCAGTACATGCTGACCAACGCGGTCTCCAACAGGCTCCGTGAGATGGCCCGCATCGAGCAGGAGAAGTACCTGCGGAGGCCTAGGTCGGTCAGGATCGACAGCGAGTTCAGGCTGTTCATACCGGACTACGAGTCGTACAGGATCCAGATCTATCAGAAAGACGTGATCGAGCTGGACCGAACGCAGTTCGCGGCCCCGCTGCGGAACCCAACGCTGGAGGTTACGTAGGGCGCAAATCGACTGGCATAGTTGCCGTGTGTGTGGCAGGCAGTCGCCAGGCTGGCCTGCCACCATTGTTTTGAGAGGATGACGAAGGGCCGTCGGGAGAAGGTCAAAATGCTGAAGAGCTTGAGGATCAGGAACTACCGGGTCTTCAAAGACCTGAAGGTGGATGGTCTGCACCGCATAAACCTGATTGCGGGGAAGAACAACTCGGGCAAGACGAGCTTTCTCGAGGCGATATTTCTGCTGTCATCCGGAGGAAATCCGCAACTGGCAATCAACTCCAACGTGATACATGGAGACCCAGGGGCCGCAGCGACCATGGAGGCAATCGAGACCGACTGGAAGTACCTGTTTCACAACCTAGGTATTGCTGTACCAATTGAAATCGAAGGGCACCACTCCGAAGTAGGCCAGATGCGTTCGAGTATCAGCCTCGAGCGAGCAAAGCTCACTCACTTGCCCATCACAAGTACCGGACGAACTTCGTTAGCCGATATCGACGATGGAAGGGCGATCGTGTTTCGATATTCCGATCCAGATCACCCATGCGCTGCTCGCAGTATTAGAGTAACTCCGAATGGGCTAGAAGCAGAGCAATCCAGTCCGGTCGTCCCATTCAACGTGAGGATTGTCCTGTCGCGCTCTAGAAACGAGATCGACGAAGCGAGACTCCTAGGTAACCTCCGGACCCGGGAAAAGGGCGACTTGCTCCTGAGGTCTCTACGTGCGGTCGAGCCGAGGCTGGAAAGCGTTGAAGATAGTATCGCATCAGGTGTCCCTGCGATTTGGGGTGACGCCGGCCTGACCGAACTGGTGCCACTGCGAGTGATGGGCGAGGGTATAACACGCCTTGCGCGAATCGTCCTGTGCATATCATCCGCACCTGGGGGTATCGTGTTGGTGGACGAGATCGAGAATGGTTTCCACCACTCGGTAATGGCTAATGTGTGGAAGGCGATAGCCTTGGCCGCCGAGGAGTTCGATGCTCAGGTGTTCGCGACGACGCATAGCTTCGAGTGTGTAGAGACAGCACACGAAGGTCTGGGCTTGGAAGGATTTCGGCTGTACCGGCTCAGTAACAGGGGCGGAACCAATAGAGCGGTCAGATATAAACCGGATGAAGTCGAATTGGCGATTCGGCGCGGTCTTGAGGTCCGATAACTTGCCTCGTCAAAACGTCATCCGGAATGAGATACAGTTGCTTGTAGAAGGCAACGACCAAAGAAACTTCTTCGCAGCAATGATCGATCACCTGCAACTTGAAAACATTCAGGTTCAGAACTTTGGAGGTGTTCGCGAACTTAGAAACTTCCTTTCCGATCTTGCAAAGTCTGAGGAGTTTCCTGACATCGTAAGAAGTCTCGGCATTGTACGCGATGCTGAGACTTCGGCTCCCTCAGCGTTTCAGAGTGTCCAGGACTCCCTGCGCAATGTGGGATTGCCAATTCCCGCCAGACCAGCTGAGTCTGTAGGTGACTCTCCCACAGTGTCTGTATTGATACTGCCAGATGATAAAACCCCAGGTATGCTCGAGTCGCTTCTGTGCCAAACTTTTGAAGGGACATCTGTGGACGACTGCATTGAGTCTTTCTTCGAGTGTGTTCAAACTGCAACTAACGTTGAGTTAAGGCGACCAGAAAAGGCTCGTGCTCACGCTTACTTAGCGACTCAGCGTGATCCACATGTATCGGTCGGCGTCGCGGCAATGAGTGACCCCATGGGTACTGGAACATGGATCACCCTGCGCTCAACGTCGTCAGACAGTTCCTACGCTCTCTGTGATTAATCTGGAGAACACAAGCCCATGAACTTGCACAATGAACCGTGCGCCGCGCTGTCGAAGATCAGGGTTTGCGACTTCACGGGGCAGCTGGCTGGGGCCGGGGCGACTCGGGTGCTGGCTGCGTTCGGTGCGCAGGTGATCCGGGTTGAGGACAGGCTCAGGCTGGGCCAGTGGGACATCTTCAGGGGCAACGGTCCTTGGGTGGACGAGCGTCGGGGCATTAATCTCGGCGGGACGTTCAACAACCACAACGTCGAAAAGCTGGGCGTCACCCTGGACATGCGGAAGCCGAAGGCCAAGGAGGTGCTCGAAGAGTTGATCTCGGTCAGCGACGCGGTTACAGAGAACTTCTCGAAGGGCGTATTGGCGCGCTGGGGGTTCTCGTACGAGGAGATGGTCAAGATCAAGCCGGACCTCATCTACGTGTCCAACTGCGGGTTCGGTCACGTGGGGCCGTATTCGGAGTACAAGACGTGGGGGCCGATAGTACAGGCGGTCTCAGGCCTCACGTTCCAGTCTGGGCTGCCGGACATGCCTCCGGCGGGCTGGGGGTACTCGTACATGAACCACACGGGTGGGTACCTGATGGCCATCGCCATCCTGATGGCGCTATACCATCGGCACCGCAAGGGAGTCGGGCAGTGGATCGACATGTCCTGCACTGACGGGGCTGCGGCGCTGAACGGTCCAGCAATTCTCGATTATACAGTCAACGGCAATCCGGCGAGACGACCGGGCAGTCCCAACAGCAACCGCAGCATCTATCCCAGGATGGCGCCGCACGGGATATACCGATGCGACGGAGACGACAACTGGGTCGGTATCTCAGTGCGAAATGACGACGACTGGAGCGCGCTCTGCGAAGTCATCGAAGCTGACGACATGTCGGCGGACGCGCGGCTGGCGACGGTCGAGGGCCGTATGGAGCATCACGACGAGATTGACGAACGGATCGAGGCGTGGACCTCGGTCAGAACGCCCATGAAGGCTATGAAGGCACTGCAAGCCAGGAGAGTTCCCGCCGGGACGGTCCAGCGGCCGGTGGACCGCATCGACAACGACCCCAACACGAAGGAGTGGGGGCTGTTCCCCACGGTCGATCATCCGATGATGGGCAAGGTGAGGGTGGACGGGATGCCGATCAAGCTGTCGGAGACGCCAGCTCGCATCGAGAGGGGCGGCCCGACGCTGGGCCAGCACAACCTCGAGGTCTTTGGGGGGGTGCTGGGTATGGACAACGCGACCGTGGATGCGCTGACGGAAGAGGGGGTCTTCTAGCGTGCAGAGTAATATCGGGCAGGGCGTTCTGGACGGAGTCCGCGTGCTCGAGGTGGGCGGCGAGATCGGCGCGTGGTGCGGGAAGCTGATGGGCGACGTGGGGGCCGATGTCATCAAGGTCGAGCCGCCGACGGGCGATCCCACGAGGAGATTTGAGCCGTTCTATGAGAACGAGCAGGGACCGGACAGGAGCCTGTTCTTCTGGCACTACAACACCAGCAAGAGGAGCGTGACGCTCGACCTGGAGCATGACAGAGTGCGTGAAGTCTTCAAGAGGCTCGTGGCCCAGGCCGACGTTGTTGTCGACAGCTATCCTGCGGGTTACCTGGACTCGGTGGGACTTGGCTACGAGGACATCGCGGCAGAGTCGCCGACGGTGGTAATGGCGTCAATCACGCCGTTCGGGCAGTCGGGGCCTTACAGCGACTACGAGAGCACAGATTTGACCGCGCTGGCGTTCGGGGGGCCGGTGTGGAGCTGCGGGTACGATGACCACTCGATCCCTCCGGTCCGGGGAGGGGGCAATCAGGCGTACCACATAGTCTGTCACTTCGCGGTGATGGGAATAATGACCGCGCTCATTCACCGGCAGTTCACGGGCATCGGGCAGCACATAGACGCCAATATGCACGCCGCAGCGAACGTGACAACGGAGGGCGCGAGCATCAACTGGCTGGTGGCCGGTGACACGGTGCAGCGTCAGACGGGCAGGCATGCCGCGGTGGTTCCATCCGCCGATGGTCAGGTGCTTTGCAGGGACGGGCGTTACGTAAACGTGGGGATCGGTGCGAGAACCGAGGAGCAGTGGATACACCTGCTGACGTGGCTGGAGGAGGAGGGGTTTATAGAGGACCTGGGCGAATTCCTGGCCTATCCGAGCCGGGAGGCTATGCGTCGGGGCGATCGTGAGGCGCGCGAACAGCAACGTCGCGTGGCGGAGGTGATGCGCGAGCTGGCGCGAAAGACGGACGCCGATGTGCTGTTCAAGCGGGCGCAGGCGCTGGGTTTCCAATGGGGAATAGTCAACTCGCCAGAGGACGTACTGGAGGACCCCCACTTCCAGGCACGCGGTTTCCCGGTGGAGGTCGAACATCCAGAGCTGGGCAAGAGCTTCGTGTACGCGGGAGCCCCGTACCAGCTGCCGAAGGCGCCGTGGGCGATTCGGCGGAGGCCGCCGCTGCTGGGTGAGCACAATCGAGAGGTCTATGTAGGAGAGCTAGGGATGTCCTCGGACGAGCTGGAAGAGCTGCAGATAGAGGGTTACGTGTAAATCCATTCTTGTGATGTTTTTCACACGTTCAATCGAATGAATGCGACCGATTCGATTGTGCTTTTCTGAACAATATTGACATTCCATCACGATCGGCTACACTGAATGTATACGACACACCAGTGGACACCGGAGGCCGATCATGATGACGAATGTGATTCGAAGTCGAAGACCGGACGCCGAACCAGTTGTGCTGATGGGGTCTTTCATGCCCTTCGCCGGTGTGCGGTACTACAAGCTCCTCACGAACGTGGACGCCGCGCTTGGGAAAGCGCGAATCGGGTCCGTCGGCTGGCGGTCGGAACAGGCCACTAGCGAGCGGAAAGCGGAACGGGAAGCGGTCACCGCGTAATCGCACCAGGCCCGACCAATTCAACGGAATGACCGATACCGGTCTGGGCCCCTCTTCACCCTCACCCTTATGGAGCTGACAGGGGTAGGTAAGAGTGTACAGACAAGCACGAATACCAACCACAGGCCCCCTCTCCCTCAGGGAGAGGGTTGGGGTGAGGGTGAAAAGTACGAATACCTACCCCTGTCAGCCCTTATGGAGAGGGGGCTGTTGCCCTGCCTACCTCAGGCTGCGG
Organism: Dehalococcoidia bacterium; assembly: GCA_034428835.1. Taxonomy (GTDB): domain Bacteria; phylum Chloroflexota; class Dehalococcoidia; order Lucifugimonadales; family UBA1123; genus VXRN01. The sequence goes on along the minus strand of DAOUHG010000188.1, from coordinate 13,540 downwards.
AATGAAGTGCGTATGTCTTCGGCGAGCAGCTGCGGCTCTTCGGCAGCAGCGAAGTGACCGCCGCTGGGCATCTCCGTGTAGCGGGCCAGATTGTAGAATCGCTCGACCCACTCCCTGGGCGGATAGCTGATCTCGACCGGGAACCTGGCGAATGCCGTTGGGACCGTCACTCGATTGTCCGATGTCAGATGTGATGGGGCCTTGCCACTTTCGTAGTAGAGCCGGACCGACGAGCTTATCGTCTGCGTGGCCCAGTAGACCGTGAGGTGGGTGAGGAGCTCGTCCTTGCTGAAGCGCGATTCAACATTGCCTCCGCAGTCGCTCCATGTGCGCCACTTCTCCACGATCCATCCGGCCAGACCTGCCGGCGAGTCGTTGAGCCCGTAAGAGAGTGTCTGCGGCTTGGTGCGCTGCTGGTGTCCGTAGGCGCCCTCGGCCTGCTGCCACCATTCGCGGTGAGCCAAGAACTCTTTTTCAGCGTCCGAAAGCTGGTCTTCAGGCGGAATCGGTGAGCCGCCAGCGGCCATTGTCAGGTGGATCCCGCTCACCGTCTGAGGGAAGTTCAGCCCAAGGGTCGTGGTGATTTGTGCTCCCCAGTCGCCGCCCTGAGCGACGAAGTGGTCGTAACCAAGGCCCTCGGTCATGAGCGTGTGCCACAGCTCGGCGATGCGGGTGGGGCTCATTCCGCGCTGTGTGGGCCGGTCGGAGAAGCCGTATCCGGGCATGGACGGGGCGATGACGTCGAAGGAGTCGGCCGCGTCGCCTCCGTGATTGGCGGGGTCGGACAGCAACGGAATGATCTTGAGCATCTCGACGAACGTGCTTGGCCATCCGTGCGTGATAACGAGGGGAATGGGGTCGGGTCCTTGCCCTCTCGCGTGGATGAAATGGATGCCCAGCCCGTCGACGTCGGCCTTGTAGTGGTCGAACTCGTTGATGCTGGCTTCCTGCGCGCGCCAGTCGAACCCGTCCTGCCAGTACTCGCACAGTTCGCGGATGTATGCGAGGCTGGAGCCGTAGTCCCAGCCAACGTCCTCAAGCTCGTCGGGCCAGCGGGTGCGGCTTAGGCGGTCTCTGAGGTCGTCGAGGACGTCGTCTAATATGTGAACTTCGTACGGCTGGATGTTCATTCAGGAGCCTCCGTGGAGTCTTTCGCATGTGGGACTGGATGGTCGTGTGGCGATTCAGCGATCGAAGAGGTCACTGACGGTACAGGTGAAGCCGGGGAGGACGTCGGCGCCGTCGAGGGTGTCGTCTTCCGTAAGCCTCAGTAGTGATGGGCCTGCCGAGTGTACTTCCACCAACCGGAATTGCGGGTTCACCACCCATACGATACGGACGCCATACCTCAGCCACATGCACGCTTTGTCATGCACACTGCCATAGCTGTCGTTTGGGGATACGATCTCCACGACGAGGTCGGGCGGGATTTCATAGTATCCCGTCACCCTCTCATCAAGAGGAAGCCTCTCGGCAGAGATGAACGCCAGGTCGGGTTCGCGTATCGTATCGGGGTTGCGTTGCAGCCGAACGCCGACATCCGAAGCGGCCAACCGGCCTAGTTTCTGCTGTTTCACAAGGTTTCCTAACAACAGGGTCATGTTGACCACGATTTCGCCGTGTTCTCCTCCTGATGCCATAGTCTCGCAAAGAACTCCTCGGATAAGCTCGCCGCGGACGCCTTCGCTGTGCAGTTGGAGCAGGTCGGCGGCGGTTAGCAGCTTTGGCAGTGTGGTTGTCATGGGATTCACCTAAGCTCTTGGTCGGCTAGTCCACTTCCAGATCTTCTGACGTAAGCTGATACCAGAACACTTCGCCCGAGTCTATGATGTCCTGAATATCTTCATCTATGCTTTCGCTGGAGACTGCGGCGAAAGCGGGTCTGCCTGTGAACCTGGTCAGAAAGCGCGAGTTGCGGGATGCTCTCGAAACATCTCGGTCATGGACGGTGTAGGAAATCTCGGCGGCGACGTAGCACATTTCCCCACCAGAGTTCTTAGCCTCCATTGCGAGGTCGGCGTTTGCGAAGCTGGTCAGGACGTTGGCATGGATGTCGGAGGTGTCCGCCGAGTCAATCATGTCATACAGATCGTCCATGCTGAGGTTGCGGGTCCGCCTCAGACCCATGACTCGGGCTATGCCTGCGGCCTTCCTGATGGCGGTGGTCCTGGCGTGGCTGCCCCTGAGCACGCCTATGTCGCTCCTGAGCACCTTCATATCGGCGTCAAACTGGGCGTGTTGAGTCGTGTTCTCCTTGAAGTGCCTGTCGGTGGCATCTACGAAGCGATCTACCCTATCTCTGAAGGACGACATATCGGCTTCGAGCCTGGCCTGACCGGCTTCGAGCGCGTCGAAGCGCTTGTTGGTGGCCTCAATGAACTGGTTAGTTGTTTCGATGAACCGTTCGACCGTGGTTTTGAACTCTGTCATTTCCAAGACGAACGTATTGACCCCCTCGGCAAACTGAGAAAACCGCTCAGGCAACTCCAGGAGGTCCTGTGAGAGCAGGCGGGCGCGCAGAGCATCGACCCACTCGGGATTTTCGTCGAGCAGGTTGAGCAGGTCCTGTATGGTGTTGATGGTGGCCATGTGAGTGTGAGTAATTATAGCAAGGTGGGGTTCAGGGGCGGTGACTCTGGAGCTTGCGTCCGATTCGGGCGAGCTGGGGCAAGACGCCCTTGCGGCCGATTCCGAGGAACAGTCGGTAGGCTGAGTCAATCAGCTTCGGTGGCATGGATGTACCTGTTTCGTGTTCGGCGGGGTTTCTGGCTCGTGCGAGATTCCTCATGCTTGAGGGCAGGTCCTCGGTCAAGAATCTGATCTCACCGTCATCGAGGCTGTGTTCTGTAAGTAAGCTAGGCAGTGACGGGAGTTCACAGATCTCGATGTGTTCGCGTACACCGAGTGAGCGATGCCTGTCAGCCACTTTGGCCTCGATGCTGAGGATAGATGATTTTGTACTCTCTTCGTTCATCAGTGGCTGAACCATGCAGTGCTCGCACATCTCCTCGGCTGCCCTGAGCAGGTCGTTGAGAACCGACTCTCGGCTGACGCGCTGCGGGGAATTCCAGATCAGGTCGGCGGTGATGAGTCTCTGTTGTGCGCGTTCTGGCAGAGATGACCAGTCTCTGCCGAAGAAGTAGTTCTTCAGGCGGGTTTCCGCAGCACGTTTCTCGTCGTCTTCGCGCATCTTCCGGTATTCGCTGGGGCTGAGCTGGGCGGAGGCCCAAGCCGCTGCACCGTACCAGAACTCAGACCATGAGAGAGACAAATTTCCCTCTTCGTTTTCTACAAAGTCTTCTACTCCCGTGAATACATCCCGATCCATAAGAGGTAGGACGGCTAACCCCTCGCAATATTCGGCGATCTCTCTCCAGTTGGCGTTAGTGGGCGCAGACTGCTTGAGCAGCCTGAACAGAGACGCCACCTCTTCCAGAGATACCTGCAAAGGTGTCCACCTACTCTCAATGTCCCGACGTGCGAGCATCTCATTATTCTTGATGGTATCTTCGTCCCAATTCAGCGAGCTTGTCCAAGGACTGCCGCCGTGTTTATCATCGGGGCCTGCATTGCCAAAAACATCAATCCCAAAGAGAGCCTGCGCAGCGCGGAAATCACCCAACTGGTCGAAAGCCCCTGTATATGAGTAGGCAGCTTGTCCGAGATATTCAATCGCATCTGCGTACGAACCATCCACTCTGCTGACACGGCTCAGTTCCAGCTGTGCCATTCCCCATACGGCGTCAGTAGATACGGCGAAAGAAGGTTCCCAGTAAGGGTTTCCAAATCGGCCTGCGATGGCTTTAATGCGCTTCACCGTGTCCCTAATTGAATATAGGCGGCTTCTCCATTCATCGGACATGCTGTTCGGTTCAAGCTGTTTCAATTTGAATGCGCGAGCGGCCGATATGTGCAATTCGACTACGAGGTCAATTAGATTCTCAGAGTCATCGACATCCGGTTGGTACGGCGGAACTCTATGCTTGTCGTACATCCAATCGAGACAGTCCCGGAATAATGTATTCAGTTCCGCTGAGGGTGCCGGAGCCAGTGGGTTCATCACACGATGAAGACGCTCTTCACTAAGGTTCTGAATATCTTCCACACCGGGAATGGCCATTAGTTGAGGCTGAAATATGTTCCAGAACAAGTGGACCGCATCATGTACCCTCGGGGTGTAAGGAACCATAAATTTCTCGGCGACCGAAATCTGCTCGGGATGGACGAGCGTATCCCCCCTGGTACCGAATACCATGAACATGCTGGCATAGTAGACGTCTTTCCGAATGCCGATGAAGTTCCCCATGTCATCGTAAACACGCCGATGTTGTAATAATGGCTCAAACAATTCGTCCCATTGATTGTCCCGATAGAGAACAGGTGCCCTCATGTTATCTACTCTCCACCAAAGATCTCGTTCAGGCTGATGCTGAAGCCTTCCAGCGTGGAGGAGGTTACGGTGTCACCCTCTCCGTAGGCTCCCTGCTCCACTAGTGCACCGTCGCGTAGGAGCATGATCCAGACGATATGGTTTGTGGGGTCGACGATCCAGTACTCTTTCACGCCGTGGCTGGCGTATAGCTCGCGCTTGTATCGCCAGTCTCTTCTGGATGAGGAGGGTGAGAGTATCTCGACGATCAGGTCGGGCGCTCCCTGGATGTTGGCCGGGGTCCTGATGTGTTCTCGCTCATTGGAGACGAACAGAAGGTCGGGCTGAACTACGTCGGTGTCGGTAAACAGGACGTCGAATGGGGCGTGGAAAATCACTCCCAGATCGTGCTCATCCACGAAGGCGTACATCCGATATATCATCTTCATACTGACCATCTGGTGATCTTCGTTCGGTGATCCAACCAAAATCAACTCTCCGTCGTGCAGCTCATAGCGTTCGTCGCCCTCCATGTTCGCGTAGTCTTGGTAGGTCAGTCTGGGTGTCGTGACCATGTGGGCCCTCCTGATCTGGTGTCTGGATTATATCAGTGAGGCACGAGCGGCCGGGCACCTGTCCCAGATTAGTCGACGACCTTCGCCACCCCTGGATTCCCGCTTTCGCGGGAATGACGAACAGAAAACGAACAGACCCTGGTCGTGTTGTGCCGAGTATGGCAAACCTTTAGCATTGCGTCTGACTTTTGGGGAAGGATGATTTTCATGGGCGCGCTTAGCGACATTACGGTATTGGACATGTCCAGAATTCTGGCGGGACCTTTCGGGACGCAGATCCTGGCGGACCTGGGGGCGACGGTCTGGAAGATCGAGTCGCCCTGGGGGGACGACACTCGGAGCTGGGGTCCGCCGTTCGTGGACACGGAGAGCGCGTACTACCTGTCGGCGAACCGGGGCAAGAAGAGCCTCATCGTCAACCTGAGGGACGAGCGGGGCCAGGAGATCATCCGGAGTCTCGCCCAGCGGGCCGACATCCTGCTCGAGAACTTCCGTGTCGGCAACCTCGCACGATATGGGCTGGACTACGAGTCGGTCTCCAGGATCAACCCGCGGATCATCTACGCATCGGTCACGGGCTTTGGGCAGACGGGGCCCAGGGCAGCGGAGCCCGGATACGACGCAGCACTCCAGGGCATGACCGGTATCATGAGCGTTACGGGCGAGGCCGACGGGCGGCCGACCAAGGTCGGCGTGGCGTGGATAGACATCCTGACAGGGCTGAACTCTACGATCGGCATACTGGCCGCGCTTCACGAGCGCACGCTGAGCGGCAAGGGACAGCACGTGGATGTATCGCTGTTCGACGTGGGGATAGCCTCAATGGCGAACCTGGCTCAGAGCTTCCTGGCTACCAACGAAGCTCCAGGCCGCATCGGGAACGCGCATCCTCAGGTGGTGCCCTACCAGGACTTCGAGGCGTCCGACGGATTCTTCATGCTGGCCGCGAATAACGACGACCAGTTCCGGCGTCTGTGCGACGTGGTCGGACTGTCGGAGTTGCCCGACGATGAGCGGTTCGTGGACAACGCCGCCCGGGTCGTCCACAGGGAACTGCTGGCATCGATGCTCAGCGACAAGATCAAGCAGAACACGCGGGCGCACTGGTTGGACGCACTCCAGGAGGCAGGCATAACGGTCACTTCGATCAACACGATTGCCGACGCGCTGGCCGATCCGCAGGCCAAGGCTCGAAAGGCGACCTGGGAGGTGGAGCATCCCACACTGGGCAGCGTAGAACTGCTGGGCAGCGCACTCCAGCACCTGAGCAGAACGCCGGCAGCGCCTCAGAGTCACCCGCCGCTGCTTGGGGAGCATACGGAAGAGGTGCTGCGTGAGACGCTCGGACTGTCGGAGTCCGAGATAGAAAGTCTTCTTGACGACGGTGTCGTAAAGGGGCGCGAATAGGGAGCCGTGACGGCTTCACCACTCCAGGGCATCAGGATAGTCGAGGTCGCTGAGGGCGTCGCTGGGCCATTCTGCGGTCGAATGCTTTCGGCTTTCGGCGCGGACGTAATCAAGGTCGAACCGGCTCCCAACGGCGACCGGACCCGGGCCTCTGAGCCTCGCCTGCCGGGTGTGAGGGATCCGCTGATGATCCCTGGGTATCAGTCGGAGTACATGGCAGGGCTGCACGGGTATGCTGGCGCGATGATCGCGCTGTGGAAGCGGAGCTCGACTGGCGCCGGGGGCAGGGTCGAGGTCTCGGAGATCGAGTCGCTGGCCGCGCTGCACCAGTTCACGACTGTCATGCACACGTACAGCGGGCTCGTTCGCAGCAGGCACGGCGCGAGGTGGGAGGACAAGGGCGCCTACGGACGATACCCGATTACTGTGCTCCCGTCCAAGGATGGCTACGTGGGGTTCGCTGTCTCGACCGAGGGACAGTGGGAGCTGCTGTTCCCGATGGTCGGACGCGCGGAGCTCCTGGACGAGTCTCGATTCGAGACGATTACCGAGCGACGAGAGCACGCCGACGAGATCGACTCGATCCTCATAGATTGGATGAAGGACAAGACCCGCGCCGACGTGTTCGAGTTCGCGGCGGGCACATGGTCGGAGCCGGCGTCGCCGCTCCTTGAGATCGGAGAGGTGCTGGAAGACAGGCAGCTTGCGCACAGGGGGCTGTTCGCGGAGGTCGAGCACCCGGACGCGGGGTCGCTCAGGTATCCGACAGTGCCCTTCAAGATGAGTGTGACGCAGCCGAGATTCGGGCGTGCACCACGACTGGGGGAGCACACTTCCGAGGTGTTGGAGTCGATGAAAGCTCACTCTCTCCCACAGGGGGCTGAGTCGGGAATGCATTCAATGCAATCACCCTCACCCCAGCCCTCTCCCTCAAGGGAGAGGGGGATATTGGCGGGTATTCGAAGTGGACGGCTACATACGTCTTCTCCTACGTCACTGCTGAGTGACGTGCGTGTGCTTGACCTGACACGAGTCTGGGCGGGACCGCTGGCCACGCGCATCCTGGGAGACTTCGGCGCGGAGGTCATCAACAAGATCAGCGACCCGCGCGTTCCCTTAGACAGGCTGTCGGGGACGAATAACAAGCTCAACCGCAACAAGGTCAGCCTGGCGCTGAGGCTCGATCGCGAGGAGGGTCGTGAGCTGTTCCTGGAGCTGGTTGCGACATCGGACGTGGTGGTCGAGAACTTCCGTCCGAGGGTGATGCTCAACTTCGATCTGGTGTACGAGCGGCTTCAGGAGGCGCGGCCGGACATTGTAATGTGCTCGATGCCTGGCTTCGGCACCACAGGCGAGTACGCGGACTACCCGGCGTTCGGCCCGTCGGTGGAGACAATGACCGGGCTCCCGAGCATGATGGGCTACGAGGGCGGCGAGCCGAGAACGTCGGCGCTGGCGTTTCCGGACCCGGTGGCCGCGCTGAACTCGGTGGCGGCAATCATGACTGGACTGCATCATCGGAGACAGACCGGAGAGGGGCAGTTCATAGACTTGGCGCTCACCGAGGGGCCGATCTGCCAGATCGGCGAGCATGTCGCGGCTTACTCGCGCACGGGACATCAGCCTCCTCGGGTCGGCAACTCGCATCCGGTACATGCTCCGTATGGCGTGTATCCCGCAATGGGAGACGACAACTGGGTGGCGATCTGTGTCCAGTCCGACGCGGAGTGGCGGGAGTTGTGCGGGCTGATGGGCAGACCGGAGCTGTCGCACGACCGGAGGTTCAGTGGGGAGTCCGTCCGTAGAAGCAACCGCGACGAAGTGGACGCAATAGTGTCGGAGTGGAGTCGCACTCTCGAAGGGGAGCGCATTGCCTCGTCGGCTCAGTCTGCCGGGATCGCGGCCGGCAGGGTCGCTAAGAACTGGCAGATGCTCGCGGACGTCCACCTGAACGCTCGCGGCTTCTTCGTAGACATGGTGGAGCCGGACGTCGGACGCAAGAAGTACCCCGGACAGGCGATAATAATGCAGGGGCTTCGCAGGTCGGACTGGATGCCGTCGGCGCGTCTGGGGGAGCACTCTGGGCAGATTGTGAGCGATATCCTGGGTATGACCGACGAACAGATCGCGAGACTGGAAAGCGATGAGACAATCGGAATCTTCAGAGAGGACTGAGGTGAGACTACATTGGCGGACGTAATCATTCACTCGCCCATGACCGGACGGGTCATAGAGGTGCTGGTCGCCGAGGGCGAAGAGGTCGGCGCTGGGGACGTGGTGGTGGTGATCGAGTCGATGAAGATGGAGAACGAGGTCGTGTGCGACGTGAACGGCTCAGTCTCGGTCGTTCACGTGGAGGAGGACGAGGCGGTGTCGGAGGGGGACAGGCTGGTGGAGGTAGGGACAACGTAGAGTAAAATACGCTAACTGCGGCCTTTGGTGTATGATTGGTGTGTGGCACGCACAAATATTGACATAGATGACAGAGCTTGTGCCGAGGTGATGCGGCGCTACCAGCTTTCGACCAAGCGTGAGGCGGTCAACTTCGCACTTCGGACGCTTGCGGCCGAACCACTGTCCGTAGATGAGGCTCGCGCGCTCCGTGGAATCGGCTGGGAGGGCGACCTCAGCGAAATGCGCTCTGGGCGCTCGCCGTGATCCTTATAGATTCGTCGGCTTGGATAGAGTTTCTGCGGAACACTGGGTCAACGGTCTGCATGCTGGTTGACGAACTGCTAGTTGGTGACATCGCCATCTGCGACGCGGTGCGGATGGAGGTCCTCGCCGGAGCGAGGGACGAGTCGCATCTCCATCAACTCAGGCGACTGCTGGCGCGGGCGACGGTATTGCCAACAAGCCCGACAGACTATGACGAAGCAGCCGCGCTCTATCGCCGTTGCCGGCGGCAGGGTGAGACCGTTCGTAAACTGATTGACTGTCTGATTGCCTCTACCGCCATACGCGCCGGAGCACCGGTGCTACACAATGATGCCGACTTCGATGTCCTCGCGCGCCACACCGAGCTGCGAGTTTATCGTGAAACATGACTCCGTATGAGTTTGCCACGAAGTGGGGACAGTCGAAGCTGAGTGAAAGCGCCGGGTCCCAGGAGCACTTCATAGACATTTGCCGACTCGTCGGTGAGGCCACGCCTGCGGAAGCAGACCCGAACGGGGACTTCTTCACCTTTGAGAAGAGCCTGAAGAAAGAGTCGGGAAGAACCGGTTTTGCCGATGTGTGGCGGAAGAACTGCTTCGCATGGGAGTACAAGGGTCTTCACGCAAACCTGAGCAAAGCGTATGCCCAACTGCAACTCTACCGTGAGGCGCTCGGCAACCCTCCGCTGCTGGTGGTATGCGACTTCGACCGTTACGAAGTCCACACCAACTTCAACAACACAGTCAAGCGCATCTACAAGTTCTCCAACGCCGACATCCCATTCGACAGTCCCGTCAACGGCTCCACACTCACGCCTATACAGGTGCTCAGGGCGCTGTTCGTGGAGCCGGACCTACTGCAACCTGGCAAATCACAGACCAAGCTGACCGAAGATGCCGCTGATCTGCTCGTAACGCTCGCGGAAGACCTGCGAAGCTGGAACGAGTTAAGCGATGAGCCGATCTCGGACCAGGACATCGCCAAATTTGTAATGCGGATGATCTTCTGCTTTTTCGCGGCTGATGTCGGGCTGATTCCCAAGGACGCCTTTTCCGACCTGATTCGGGTCAACAAGGCGGCCCCAGCCGCGTTTCGCAGGTATCTCTCATTGCTGTTCGGCGCGATGAGGGACGGCGGTGATTTCATCATGCGAGAAGTGCCGCGCTTCAACGGCGGTCTGTTCGACGATGACTACGTGCCTCCCCTGATAGCCGACCAGATAGCGATGTTCGAGCGTCTGAACGATCTCGACTGGTCCGATATCGAACCGTCCATCTTCGGAACGCTGTTCGAGCGGGTCATTGACGAGAGCAAGCGCAAGCAGCTCGGCACACATTACACGTCCAGAGAGGACATAGAGCTCATCATTGAACCTGTGCTGATGAGACCGCTGCGTGTCGAGTGGGAGGAAACCCAGGAGAGGACCAAGCCATATCTCGACTGGGCGAACCAGCAGGAGCAGGACCAGGAGTTCTTGCGCGAGCGTCTTCATGCGATCCTGTCCGAGTTCCAAGATAAGCTGGTGGATATGACGGTGCTCGATCCCGCGTGCGGCTCGGGCAATTTCCTGTACGTGAGTCTGGCGCTGATGAAGGCGCTCGAAAAGGAGGTGATCGCGTTCGCGTTCGCTCACGGCCTGGACAACTTCTCTCCCAAGGTACATCCGAGACAGCTCTTCGGCATAGAGACCAACGAGTACGCTCACGAGCTGGCGAACGCGGTCGTCTGGATCGGCTACCTCCAATGGAAGTACCGCAACGCTTTCGATCTCACGGGCGAATCGCCGATCTTGCAGCCTCTGGACAACATACGTCTCGCGGACGCCATCCTGGACCTCAACGCCAATAGCGACGGCACACCGGGTGAAGCGGAATGGCCGAGCGCGGACGTGATAGTCGGCAATCCGCCCTTCCGCGGCAGCAAGATAATTCGCCGGGAACTGGGGGACGGGTACGTCGATGCGATGTTCGAGGTGTGGGCCGACCGCGTCCCGCGCGAGGCCGACCTGTGCTGCTACTGGTTCGAGAAGGCAAGGTCGCAGATCGAACAGGGACATGTGCGCAGGGCGGGGCTTCTCGCGACGCAGGGCATACGGGGAGGCAGGAACCGTGTCGTGCTGGACAGGATCGCCGGTAGCGGCGCGATCTTCTGGGCGCAGTCCGACCGCGAATGGACGCTTGACGGTGCGGCTGTGCACGTGTCCATGATCGGGTTCGACAATGGCTCCGAAGCCTCACGTGAGTTGGACGGCTTGGAAGTGTCGGAAATCTACACTGACTTGAGCTCGGGCGAAACGGACGTGACGAAGGCAAGACAGTTGAAGGAGAATCTCGGTATCTCCTTCATGGGAGACACCAAGGGTGGCCCGTTCGACGTACCCGAATCACTCGCGAAGCGGTTTCTGGTCCATCCCAATCCAGACGGCAGAACCAACTCCGATGTCGTACGTCCGTGGATCAACGGTTCGGACATCACAAGGCGTTCCCGGGATATGTGGATAGTCGATTTCGCACCTGGGATGGTCATGGAAGAGGCGGCGCTATATGAAGCGCCTTTCGAGTACGTCGTCGAAAACGTGAAACCAACTCGTATTAGGAACAAGCGGGAAGCGTATGCTCAGCAATGGTGGCTGCATATGGAACCACGCCCTGGAATGAGGGCGGCTCTATCCGGTCTCGAACGCTACATTGCGACGACAAGAGTCTCCAAGCACAGGCTGTTCGTATGGGTTTCGAGCGATACGCTGCCGGATAGCGCGGTCATAGCGTTCGCATGGGACGATGACTACTTCTTTGGCATCCTTCACTCTCGTATTCACGAGCTATGGGCACGGAAGAAAGGTACTCAGCTCCGTGAAGTGGAGTCGGGATTTAGGTACACTCCCACATCGACGTTCGAGACGTTCCCGCTCCCTCATCCGACGCCGGAGCAGCGGGCCGACATATCGGACGCGGCGAAGAGTCTTGATGCCCTCAGAGAGGGTTGGCTGAATCCCTCGTCTGACGACATCGGTGACAGTGAGTTGAGGCGGCGCACTCTGACGAACCTGTACAACGATCCTCCGACGTGGCTACGTCTCGCTCACGGGAGGCTGGATGAGGCGGTGTCGGCGGCGTATGGGTGGCCGGGTCTCACGGATGGGGAGATAATCGCTCGGCTGCTGGAGTTGAATTTGGAGCGGGAGGCGGTGGGGTGAGTGGTGAAGGATCGTGGAAGAGTTGAGCTATGCTGCCGAGTATGACATCCAGCACTGCATGAGACGGAACCGATGACGAAATTTAGCACTCAAGGCTGGGGACACTTCTCTCGCAACCTGCCTCAGGTTGTGGTGGCCCGGAAGGATGTACTACAGCAGCTCGAGGAAGTTCCAGAACCACACCGCTCAGTTTGGGAGAAGCGGCTGAAGTCGAAACTGGATCACCCGCACTTCTCAGTGCGTCTCGAGATATTTCTCCATCACTTCTTCAATGAGCGAGGCTGGCAAATCAGCATAGAACCTGATCTGCCCGGTACACGTAATAGCCCAGACTTCCTTGTGAGCAAGGGAGAGCATAGGATGATGGTCGAAGCCAAGACAGTGCTCGGTGCCGAGTCTGAAAGGCAACAAGACAGCCGTCTGATGCAACTAGCCGATCATCTTGGCGGAAAGCTGAACCGCACGGTTCTGATCCATCCTATAATTGACTTGCCCTCCAGCCTTCCCAACAGGCGTATCGTGGCAAAGGTAGAGGACAGGGCTTCTGAGGTCGAACTGCTTCAAGAATTTTATATTGAGGGCGAGCACCAGGGACGACCCTATTTATTGGAAGTGACTGTCATATTGGAAGACAAGACAAGCCCAACATCTGACGTGGGTATCACTATCGGGCAGGCTGTCGATGTAAAGATCGGTCATCCGGTTCGTGAAGCAATACAACAGAAGGCCAAAAAGGATTACGGTGAGGTAGATGCTCCTTTTGTAATCGCGATTTGGCCCAAGCTGCCATGGCATTTTTCGTTCGGAGACAATGATGATCTTGTGGCTCTCTGCGGTGATAAAGAGTGGCAAGAGCAGAACTACAGCGAGTGGAGGGAAGTTGTTAAACCAAGCGGGGTGTTTAACATCAAGAGAAAAGATGGCACGTATCGCTATTCGCACGTATCGGCGGTGCTATTCTGCCATCCGGATAATATTGAGCCTCTCAGGGTTTATCACAACCCATTTGCGAGGTGTTCCATCAGGGTGGATGTATTCAAGGGAATTTCGCAATGCAGCATCGACCTAGCGACTGGCAAGGCGCAGTGGTTACTTCAGTGACTCAAGCACCGAATGCGATTCAAGACTTCGACAGTGGCGAGCCGATATGAGCCTCAGCTGCGTCTTCCAGCTTAGTCATGGCTGAAGTGGTACGGAACGTGATCATGCGATTTGGCGACGCAGACGCGTTGGTGGATGAATTGGTCTCTGATGCTAATGAGGAGCTTTACGATTTAATAGTGAAGTTCTCTGGGCCTACAGAGACGGTGTTGGGAACAATGACTGTGAGACTAG
>DAOUHG010000187.1:0-7008 GCA_034428835.1 Dehalococcoidia bacterium | reverse complement strand
GAAGAAGTCGACGAAGCGCCAGGCGGTGCGGTCGTCGGCCGAGGCGATCATGGGCGGGAGCCGGTCTGCGAATGCGGCGAGCGGGCCTGCCGGGGTGGTCTGGACGAGCTGTTGGGTCATGTTCTGCCCTGTTTTTCGGAGGAATTCGGGAAAGTTACAAAAAGACTATCATAACTACGTTTATGAAAGGGTCTTGGACAGAAGTCAGATAAACGGGAACATCTGGAATTCGACCCGCCGAGCTATAGGACCAGTGCGGCCCGGAATCGTCAGACGGACAAGGAGTCAGACCGGCAAAAATGGTAGACGTCGATCAGACTCTCTGGTGTTCAAGGGCGGAACCGCTCTGAAGAAGTGCTACTTCGACAACTATCGTTTCTCTGAGGACCTGGACTTCTCGGGACTGGAGGGCACATCGTCCGGTGTGGAGATGGCAGAACTTGTCGGCAGGTGTGTGAGGTCGCCGCCAATCTACTGGATGAGTACGATCCTATAGTGCGGGAGTCAGGTGTGTTGTTCGCCGCCAATACCCGAAAGGCGATGTCCTCGTGGAGACGCTGGGCGATGCGGCGTGAGGACGCCACCCCGACACAGTAGCCATAGAGCAACCCCTTGACCATCATCCGTGGATGATAGGGTGCCCGCCACGTCTTTCCCGCTCGTAGCGGGCGTCACCTCCGACAAGCCCAACTGGTCCACCATGTCGGATATGAAGTAGGCTAGGCTGGCCGGTCGTCAGGCAGCCACTCCTACAACGCCGTTGGCAACAGCAACTGCTGGTCGGGTTCGTAGGGAAGGTGGGGCTTGCTCATCAACGAATCCCCGCTACTGGACTGGGCCCATCATATCCCAACGCCCCGCCAATCGTGTTTCTCGGACCGGCTGCTAGAGTCCATGGCATAAGAGAAATGCCACCCAACCCCTCTTCCCATACCAGAAGTCCTGGGAGGAAGGCGTTGGATGGCATTCTAATTGCTACGCGACTGATCCTACTGGATACGGGCCGCGGACTTTCCTCTTCGACGTTGACCGATGATTGTGGCAGTTCCTACAACAACTCCGAGGGCGCCGAGCAAGCCAACCAATAGGATCGGCGTGCCGGATGCGGAGTAGTCGCCCGTATCCGGTAGTGGGACCGGTGTGGTCTCCGGGACCGGAGTCACCGTGGGTACGGGCGTAGGTGTCGGAGCTGGCTGCGCCTCCTCCTCCACCTCACTCGAGCCATATATGAACAGGAGTGCGGTGGCTCCACTGGTCCAGCCGTGGGTCTCCCGGCTCAGATCGGCCCTGCCAGAGATGCCCCGGTGGACAGACCGGCTGCCCTCCCCCAACCCATCGGACAGCGCGGCAGGCGCTCCTCCGAGACAAGGCACCGACGCAAACCGCTCATTGTTGTCTTCAGATCCCGAATCGAACACCAGCGCCGTGGACGGAAGTGCAGGGAATAGTTCCCCTCCGATGACCGTCAGAGTCTGCGAGGCCCTTATATAGGCGTCATTGGTGCAGGCGAACATCGCGACCACTGACACGTTCGCGCCCTCGATTCCGTGAAGAGCCCTCTCGGTGTAAGAGGCGCCCGGAAGAATCGGTCCTCCGCTGTCCAGTCCATACGCTCGAACCACGCCGGGCATCACGCTGAGAGTTGCCAGAAGGTCGGCCTGCGCTCCGCCCTCCGAAAGATCGTCTATTCCATCCAGTTGCGTTGGGCTTGTGTAGCTGAACACGTCAACGTTCGGATCGTGTACGACAGCTATGGGCGGGGTAATGGGCTGCCCGCCGGTCAGGTTTTCCAGAGTGAGTCCGAAGTCAACTGCCGCTGACGCCTCGACGCCCGCTGAGGTCACTATGACTTCGATGGCAGGACCGTCCCAGCCGTGATCGCCCTGGTTAAGGTCGACACTACCACCAATGCCGGTGTGAAGTGCTGCCACACCCTCGCCGCCGGTGTCCGATACGCCCTCGCCTCCCAGACACGGCACAGTTGCGCTGGTCTCATCGTTGTCCTCGGTACCGGCGTCATAGACCGCACCTGACGACATGGCGGGGGTTGCCCCATTTGCGGGGATTGCTGCAGTTGCATAGGCGATAGCGTCGTTAGTGCAGGCGAGCATTCCAATGACGCTTACGTAGTCGCCTGGCGCCGCCGCAACGTTCCGGGCAACCGCTTCTGCTCCGCCCGGAATGGGTCCGGACACATCCATAATGGTGGCAGACTTCACGCCCGGTGCACCGGCGATTCCTGCGGCGAACGCGGATGGGTCGCCGGATTCAGCGAGCGCCTCCAGTCCGGGCACGGCCGCGGCATTGGAGGGCGGACCAATCATCGTTCCAGTGTGAACTATGACCACCGGTGGCGTTATGGGCTGCCCGGATGTGACGTTACGCACAGTGACATCCAGATCGAGGGTGCTCTCCTCCACCGGGCCGTGGACCCACATGGAGGCTACTTCGCCCTCGGACCAGCCGTGTGTCTCCACACTGAGGTCGGCTCCACCGACGATTCCAGGATGAGGCATTCTCGCGCCCTCGCCAAGCCCTTCCGACAGGGCGGCGGGACCTCCGCCGAGGCACGGCACTGTGCCGGTTGTTTCGTCATTGTCTTCCGAGCCCGAATCGAATACCAGCGCAGAGATTGGCCCTGCCGATACCAGGCTGCCCCTGAGTACATTCAATGACTCGGATACCCTGATGTAGGCGTCGTTGGTGCAGGCCAGCATTGCTACGAGGGTCACTTTCGCGCCCTCGACGCCGTACAGAGCGTCTTCGGTGTACGATGCCGCCGGACCTATGGGTCCGCCGCTGTCCAGTCCATACGCTCGAACCACGCCGGGCGTTCCTCTCAGTGTTGCCAGAAGGTCGGCCTGCGCCCCTCCCTCAGAGAGATCGTCGATACCGTTGATCTCTGCAGGGCTGTCGTATTCCAAAACGTTGATCTCCGGATCATGCACGACGACCACCGGCGGCGTTATCGGCTGGCCGGCCGTCAGGTTTTCGAGGGTGATACCGAACTTCAAGGTTCCGGGCACATCGTCAGCGTCGGCGGTAACGACCAGGTCCATGGCCCGGCCGTTCCATCCGTGTGTCAAGGTCAGGTCCGCCTCTCCGCCGATGCCGGGGTGCACAGTTATCGTGCCCTCGCCATCTGCCGTGTCCGGATTCGAGACGCCACCACCAGGCGTACCGAAGCATGCGACTGTAGCTTCGGTCTCATCGTTAGCTTCGGTCCCAGCATCGAGAACCTGCCCTGAAGACATTGCGGGTAGAGCGCCGCTTTCGTGGATGACGACCGTGCCAAACGCGATGGCATCGTTAGTGCACGCGAGCATGGAGATCACGCTGACGTGGTCTCCTGTGGAGGCGGTAATGGGTATTGTGGATTGCTCCCCAGGTAGTATCGGGGGAGGGTCGAAGCTGATAACTGACTTTACGCCCGGTATCGCTTGCAAGGACGCCGCGAGCGCCTGCTGCTCACCGGCTTCCGCCAGCGCTTCGAGGCCGGCCAAGTCCTCGGCACTTTCCGGCAGAATCGCCGCACCGGGCTCGTGTACGACCGCGACGGGTGGAGTGAGCGGCTGACCGCCGGTCAGGTTGCGCACCGTCAGGTTCAGACTTGACGAGTCCTGAGCTTCGGTTGGACCCGAGGAAACTTGAAAGGCTATCGCAAGGGCGAGAGCTAAGGCGGCTAGAATTCCCAATCTTGGCAACATAGCAGTACTCCGTAATCTATATGGGTGCGGATATTTCGTTCGCTAACTGAGCTCCTGGCAGCCCGTCTGAGGATTGCGTAATCGGCCCTGGGGGACAGGCGTGGTCAGATAGCGACGACAATAGTTGGCGGTTGCAGCCTGCGACGGAACAATAGATTCGCACGCATCACAGTGCTGACCATCTCGGCAATGTTCCGGATACATCCCACAATACCGGTGATCCGTGTTTCGTGAGGCAGATCGGCCCCAAAACTGTCGCACCCAATTGGTCCTGGCGTCCGCGGGAGCGATCGAGATGAAATCTTCCTGGGGCGATCTCGCGTCTGTGGGATGCAGCGTTGACGTCATTTCCCTAACTCGTTCTCAGCTCACAGCCTGCGTACACTGGGAAGCGTCGCCATCTGTCTGTCCAGTGTAAGCGTCTCCAGGCTCGCGCGCGAGTATCCGTCCGCAATAAGCCTGTCGAAGAGGCCGGGGCCGCCAGACGATTGCAGCGCCAGGATGGATGGCTGCCCGTTCAGCGGGGCGACCAGTCCGCTCGTCAGCACATCGGCAAGCGCGGAGCGGGCGTCCGGCGCCGATATGCCGTAGTGGTGCTGCAGCACGATGTGGGCTTCACCGATCACCTGGTTCGAGGCGAACACCTCGGCGTCGTGCTCCTCGATCAGGATGCGAAGCTCGTTCACGCAGCGCTGAAAGTCCGGATCCGGCGTTGCGGTGACCAGTCTGACCAGGACGGAGGTATCAATCCCGAAGGGCTGGGTCATAGGGCCTGTCCCGGAATGTGCGGATGTCGAACGGCGGGTGCTCGTCGGGAATCCTGTCCCGAAGGGTGCCCAGGCGCGAGTAGTCGATGCGTCTTGGGCGCAGCAGGTAGCCGTCGGGACCCTCTGAGAGTTCAAGCCGGTCACCCGGTCCGACACCCATCGCGTCCAGCACGTGGGCAGGGAAGGTTACCTGTCGCTTTGAGGTGATCTTGATAAGCACAGCGTACTCCTTACGAGGATGGTATGGAAGGTAAGGCAACGGTGTCAATAACCGCTATCGACGCGCGCGGCACGAATGAGGACCGAGAAGCCCGACGCCGACGGTCTGTTCAGGGAGGCCCTGGTCTGCGTGGTAGTCAACCACATCGAACAGGCGATTGTCCCGCCTCGTCTCAATCTGCCAATCCGAAATGCCAGATGGCATAATCCAGCGGCCTGTATTGCACCAGCTCCAGTGTGTGGTCGAGCCTCGTGAGCAGGAGACGGCGTCGAAGCTCCCTCGCGACGAACAGCTGTGTGTGATTCTCAGCGGAGCGAGCAGTGGACGCCCGTCGGGCTGGTCGGGCAGCCCTCGACGGGTTCGGTGCCTGGCAACTGGCCGGCGTCAATTATTCCTGCCGGTCCCGGTCCGTCGCTCCCCGGCAGGGTCGTCTGGAACTGACGGTGTGGCCTCCCCGGGCCCTGGCTCTGATTCCCCGATGCCGTCACCTTCATTGATTGGTTACCGTGGAGGCACCCGACAGGCACCGACGGCGTGACCAGCTTCAGCCTGCACCCCCCAGGGTGGGGCGTGTCACGTCACTGCGAGGAGCCACCTGCTGAACCCGGGGTCGGCCGGCCGGCAATTCCTGTCAGGAGGTTCGCATAGGGCGCGAACGCCGTCCGGCAGTCCATACCCCTGTGCAGCAACGTGAGTGTGGACGGAGGCGCGTGCTGCTCTTCCGATGAGCGAATCCCACTGTCGCGTCTACAACCCCAGTACGTCCGCGGCGGACTTCAAAGCTGTGAGGAGCACCAGCTCCGCGAGCTGACGGGATGCCGCGGTCGGTGGATTCACCCAGACGATCCCTGCAGGGATCGCAGGGAATGGTTACTCCTGGAAAAGCTCCGCCAGGCTGACGCTGAAGCCCTCGATGATCTCGGATTCAGCCGCATCGCCCTCTGCGCAGGTCTGTTCGATCTCCAGGACGCCGTCCCTGAGTTGCAGCACCCATACGAGCCTGTTGGTGGGATCGACTATCCAGTACTCCCTGACACCGTGGGTTGCGTACAGGTCACGCTTCTCCCTCCAGTCCCGTCTTGCCGACGAGGGCGACAGCACCTCGACGACCAGGTCAGGCGCTCCCTGGATGTTGGCGGGTGTGCTGATATGCTCCCGTTCCCTGGAGATGAACATCACGTCGGGCTGGACGACGTCAGTGTCCGTTAGCAGCACGTCGAAGGGAGCGCTGTACACCCAGCCCAGGTTGTTCTCCTTGACGAAGGCGTGCATCTGAAAGCCCAGCTCCATGACGACCGTCTGGTGATCTCTATTCGGTGAAGCAACCAAAATCAGCTCTCCGTCAAGAAGCTCGTAGCGCTCATCGCCATCGAGGTTGGCGTAGTCCTGGTAGGTCAGGCTGGATGTCGTGACCATGTTCGTCCTCCGGGTCTGGTGTCTGGATTATAACAGCAGTCCTGTGGGCGGACGTCCCAGCCCTGATCTGCGGATGTGACGTCCGTCACTGTCGAGAACTCGAAGCCGGATAAGCCACATCCACACCGCTTGTCCGGTCTCAAACTGAAGAGACATTCCATGCCCGTGGATTCTGCCATGGTCGCCCGACATGTTTCAGGACGTCAGTGCAGACTCGGAGCCGTGTTGACGGCACTGACCGTCCGGGAGGCGCGATGATACGATACGTTGCATCTATCGTAGAGGTCTCAGGAGGGCCAGGTTGCCGAGATTCGAGTTTCTGTCCGTCAGGGATGCGCACCTGGAGCTGTCACTGAAGGGAAGCCGCGGGGCGATCCTGCGGGAGTACATGGGATACATTGAGCAGCTCGACCCTGAGCATGCCGGTAAGCTGATGGCCGTGGAGGGCGAGTCGACCGCCGCGATCCGCCGTCGTCTGGGAGCGGCAGCGCGGCTGCTGGGGAGGAGCCTGGAGGTGACCAGGGACGGCCGGGTGGTCTACTTCTGGGAAGGTGAGGAGGCCCGGCCGCGTCGCCGCGGCAGACCGCCCCGCGGTGAGAGGTCCGGGTGATGCGCACGTCCAGGTCCGGCGATCAGATGGGTGAGAGGGCCCGGGGTGGTCACGCCGCCAAGTCTATTTTTGCGAATCCTCTTGCGAATCGGCTGCGGGGTATGGACTCATAAGCAGCCCATGCGTTCAGACCTTGAGAATCGTCCTAGCTACGGGACGTCATCTGATCGGACTGAAACCAACTGAATCTGAGGCACAACAGCTATGGAAAGAAAGGACAGGTTTTGGTTCGCACTAGTCATGTTATGTTGAACGGTCTGCTCGTGCAGTAACCGCAAGCTCCTGGGC
>DAOUHG010000186.1:0-5673 GCA_034428835.1 Dehalococcoidia bacterium | reverse complement strand
GATCTCGCCGCCGGCAACGAGCCGCCGCAGTTCAGTCCGGGTCCGAACGGACAGGTACCGACCATGGCCGGCGATGTCATCGTGCGCGCACCGGCCACGAACCGCGACGATGTCGAGCTGCAACGGATCATGGGACGGGAAATTGGGCGCATCGTCCATGAGACGATGAACCTCGAACGGGCCAAGCGTCGCGGGGAAATCGAGCGGCGGGTCCGTGGGTGGCTAGGGACGGAGGCGCAGGTCGGGAGCGCCTGATTCATCATCCGCCCAGGTCAGGCAGGGAGGTTGCGAACGCTCTGCCCGCGACATCGACACGTCGGTCGGGTTCCGGTTCTCGTCCAATGTGTTTGCAACACCTCACCCGACCAGCACCTCTACCGCCCACCCCGCTACTGCACCGAGCACCACCACCAGCCACGGCGGCAGCTTCCAGGATACGAGCAGGGCAAATGCCGCGAGCGCAAGGATAAAATCGCCTGCCGAGCGAACTCCGCTCGTCCAGACCGGATCGTAGAGGGCGGCGAGAAGCAGACCGACGACCGCGGCGTTGATGCCGAGCATCGCCCGGCGGGCCGGCTCGAGGCGGCTCAGCGCGTTCCAGTAGGGCAGGGTGCCGATGACCAGCAGGAAGGACGGCGTGAAGATGGCGAGGAGGCAGATCAGGCCCCCCGACCACCCCGCGGGCGGCGTCTCCATCACCGTGCCGAGGTAGGCGGAAAAAGTGAGGAGCGGCCCCGGCACTGCCTGGGCGGCGCCGTATCCGGCGATAAAGGCATCTTCCGGCACCCAGCCCGGCGGCAGCACCTCCGCTTTCAGCAACGGCAGCACCACATGCCCTCCGCCGAAGACCAGGGAGCCGGTGCGGTAGAAGCTGTCGGCGAGCGCCAGGCCCTGCGATGGCCAGGTCGAGGCGAGAACGGGCAGGAGAACGAGCAGGACGAAGAACAGCGCAAGCGATGCCGTCGCAATCCCCGATGCGGGTGAGGCGCGGGTTGGACCAGGCAGTGCCGCGGGTTCGACACGCAAGCACAGGAACCCGATCAAACCGCCGGCGGCGATGACCGCCACCTGCGCCGGCGAGCCGCCGACGCCGAGCACGACGGCAGCGGCGAGAACCGCGATGGTGACCCGGGGAGGATCGGGACAAAGCGTCCTCGCCATGCCCCACACCGCCTGGGCCACCACCGCGACGACGACCGCTCCGAGACCGCTCAGAAGACCCGCCGGAATCGCATCGTCGAACGCGACGACTCCGTATCCGAGCGCGATGAGCGCAATCGCAGACGGCGCGGTGAAGCCCAGCCAGGCCGCGAACGCCCCCGCGAGGCCGGCCTTGGTGAGCCCGATACCGATCCCGACCTGGCTCGACGTCGGGCCGGGAAGCATCTGGCACAGCGCGACGAGGTCCGCGTAGCCGCGTTCGTCCATCCAGGCCCGGCGCACCACGAACGCCTCGCGGAAGTAGCCGATATGGGCGACCGGCCCCCCGAAGGAGGTCAGGCCGAGCCCGAGAAAGGCGAGGAAGACGGTGCGCACCGGCTGCCGTCCTGCGAGACGCTCCGAGGTGAGAGAACTCTGGTCCATTCGAGATGCCACTCCAAACCTCAAGCCCCGAGTTCCAGCTGCCCCACGTTCTCGAGCGGCTTCCCTTCGAGAAGCCGTTCGAGGTTCCGTGCCACGTGTTGATACCGGACCGCGGCGGCCTCGAAGCGGTCGCGGGTGATGGTGAACACCGCCTCGCCTTCCGGTGCCGGTGGAAACATCTCCGGGGAGGCGTGGATGTTCTTGATGTGTGCCCGCATGGCCCGACGGGGATCGGCCCATCATCGAACGGCAGAAAACATGCCGTGAAGACAACGTGTGGGGACGGGACACGCCTCCGCGGAACGAGTGCAGGCCCATCTCTCAACGAGGCTACCACACCCCGATGGAAGTCCTGGACGTTGGGCCGCGGGCCGCCGTCGTGCCCTACCCGTTTCCTACGGCACTCCGGTCCGTTGATACTCTCCTGGTCTCGCGCCATACTCGATCGTCGAGGCAGCTCGGGGAGGTTCTCTCATCGCCCCGATCGGGGCGACGGAAGGAGACCGACATGAGAGGGGTCGGCAGCGTAACGCGAGGGCCTTCATCTCCAGGTGGGTGTCCCGGACCCGGAATCTAATACATTCGGTGATGCGCAACTCGGGGCCGTACAGAGGCTTGACGGTGAGTTGTACACCCCGGACGTCAATGCGATCACGTGAGCCGTCTCCTCACGGGTCAGGACGACGGGCATCCTGGCTCGCCTGCGTGTGCAGTTGGCGTTGATTCGCCGCTCAGCGGCTGCTTGAGCACATGCTTGTAGAGGAAGACAAGAGCATTCATGGCTTGGTTCCGAGTGGAAGCAGCCACTTGGCGGTCTCTGGCCAACTAAGTGAGGAATGCTCCCATCTTCTCTTCTCCGTGACGAAGGCCGTCCCTGGACCGCATGTTCTGCAAGCGGTCATGGCGGTTGACCCAATCGCGGTAGGCGCGCTCGGTATGGATGGAATAATGACGTCGTCGCATGAGGTTGCGCATTTCGTCAAGTACTTTGGTCGCCATATGAATCTCCGACGGCCGGGCCATGTGCGGAGCTTGGTGAGTCGGGGTGTTGGACACTTTTGGACGACGATATTGCACATGGCCGATCTGCTTGAAACAGGCCCCAATATCGCATTATCAGGCAGATTTGCCTGCTATTCAGTGGCTAGCTCGCAGGGCAGGCCGCGCGGGATACACTTAGAGGGATGAAAAAGTCGGTTTACATCGAATCCTCGGTCATCAGCTATCTCACTGCTCGGCCGAGTCGCGATCTCGTCATTGCCGGGCACCAGGCAGTCACAGCGGAGTGGTGGGACGACCGCCGCTTGCGGTATGACGTCTATGTATCGCCATTGGTGATGGAAGAAATCTCGGCTGGCGACGCTTCGGCGGGGAGGAGCGCCTTCGGGTGGTCGCAGACATCCCGAGCGTTGCGATTGCAGCAGAGGCCGAATCATTGGGGTTTGCGCTACTGGCAGCGAATGCTGTTCCGGCAAATAGCGCCCGCGATGCGTTGCATATTGCAATCGCCGCGACCCAGGGGATTGATTACCTTGTTACCTGGAACTTCAAACATATCAACAACGCCAGTACGCGCACTATGGTGGTCAACGCGGTGTCCAATTTTGGTTTGGTTTGCCCAGTGCTGTGCTCGCCAGAAGAACTAATGGGTGAAGATGATGCGTAATGATCCAATCGTCGAAGAAATGCGGGCGCATGGGCGAGAGTTCGGTGCCAGGGATGGTAACGACATCCGGCGCATGTGTGAGGCATTGAGAGAGTTGGAGCGTGTATCTGAGCGCAAGGTCGTGCACCGCGAACCAAAGCGTCTGGAGCGAAAAGCTGCGAGCTAACCAGACGCTTCAGCCGACGACCAGCCCGCTTCGCGGCTTGTCCGCGGGTGAGCTTGGTCGTTAGATCGCTGGCGTGGCATACGGCAATGACGTATGCTGGGCCACGTGGTCACGTTCGTCGAAACCCCGCTCTTCACGAGACTGGTCGCCAGCTACCTAAGCGACGAAGCCTACGGCGAACTCCAGAGCCATCTGGTGAACCATCCACACGCTGGAGCGGTGATTCCCGGCGCAGGAGGGGTCAGAAAGCTCAGGTGGGCACTACCTGGGCGCGGGAAGCGCAGTGGAATGCGCGTGATCTACTTCCTGCGGCCAGAGCAGGGAGTGATCTGGATGCTGACCCTGTATCCCAAGAACGTGGCCGACAGCATTCCGGCGCACGTTCTGAAGCAGATCCGCGAGGAGATCGAAGATGCCTAAGCATGAGCATCGCAGCATTGGCGTAGAGATTCTGGAGGGCATTCGCCAACTCAAGCGAGGCGAGACCGGTCGTGTTCAACACTTCCCATCGGTGACGGCGGCCCGAGAACAGGTCGGTCTGTCCCAGTCGGAGTTCGCACGGTTGCTTGGCGTGTCGGTTCGAACACTCCAAGAGTGGGAACAAGGCCGTCGCATTCCATCTGGTCCAGCAAGGACTCTGCTGACCATCGCGTACCAGAACCCGAAGGCCCTCCTGGAGGTCGCGGTCTAACCCGGCGCTCCAGCCGACGGCCAACCCGCTACGCGGTTTGTCCGCGGCTGACCTTGGTCGTTAGACCTTCCATCTGCGATCAACTTCCGCTTATGCCAAATACAGCGCGCAGTGCCTTCCAGATGCCCCGCCCAGTCAAGATCACGGGGCGAACATCAACGATCACGAATTCCTTCGTCAATGCAATCATTCCTGTTGTTGAACCGACCGACGATGAGATTCTATCCGTGCTACGGGTGCTTGATATAGATGCGGCGGATGTCCGATGCGCATACTGCGGTGATCCATCAACCGAATGGGACCACTTGGAACCCATCGTCTCCGAAAAGCGCCCGACAGGCTATATCTCTGAAATCGCGAATCTTGTCCCAGCGTGCGGGAAGTGCAATCAGTCGAAGAGTGGGCGACGTTGGAGAGACTGGATCCAAGGACCAGCAGCTCTCTCCCCGAAAACGCGCGGAATCCAAGATTTGCAGGAGCGAATTGAACGCCTGGAGCACTTCGAGGCGATCCATTTTCGTCGTATCATCGACTTCGAGGCGGTAGTTCCCCCAGACCTTTGGGCCACTCACTGGCGTAACCACGATGAGCTGCATCGAATGATGCGCACGAGTCAAGAAACCGCCGAGCAAGTCCGGGATGCTGCCAAACATGCAGTCCAGGTCTAACCAGTCGCTCCAGCCGACGGCCAACCCGCTTCGCGGCTTGTCCGCGGCTGAGCGTGGTCGTTAGCAGTTTGACTATGACGCGAAGGATCAAAGTCACCGATAGACAGAGACGCCGTTTACTCGCGGCAAATGCTGATAGATGTTGTGTATGTAAGCGGAATGAGGTTGGTTTCCATTTGCATCACATTGACGGCGATTCGTCAAACACAATTGATAGAAACCTTGCTGTACTATGCGTTGAGGATCACGACCGCCACCACAGACAAGAGGCGTATGGGTCACGTGTAAATCATCTAGAACTCGACGATGAACGAATACTGAAGTATAAGACGTCATGGGAGAAATTTGTCTCCGAATGCCATGTGCCCGGATCGCCGGTTTCAGCGACAGTGACCATGTTTGGTACGAAGGATTTGGTCCACTCAACTCAAGTTGTCTATCAGTGGGGAGACCAAACAATCGAGCATACGCATTCCTTCCATCTACTAGCGGGTGGATATGAACAGTGGGCGGAGGATATAGTCAAAGAGGTGGCGTCAATTGGTCCACATTTGAGTATTGCAATGATAGAGGAACCGCAATCTGTCGAGCATTGTCCCTGCTGCGGAACTGGCTTTAGCCACACTACGAAGACAGCACTTTTAGTTAAGCTAACGGACAAACGCTGGTCAACCTATTCTATTATGTCGATTTTTATCAATCCTGAACAACCCTCGCTCGCCATATCTCTCGGACTTGGCGAGGAACACCTATATTCAGGGTCATTGCATATCTGCCAAAATCAGTTTTTGCACTATACATGTGATCACTACGAGGAACGTATCAGATTGGAAAGGAAACCTAGCATTCGGACGCAGGCGACTCGCTTGGTCGAAAAGGTTATAAATGAGTGGAGTCC
>DAOUHG010000185.1:0-4504 GCA_034428835.1 Dehalococcoidia bacterium | reverse complement strand
GAGCGTGACGTCGGACTGAGGGCAGCCGGTCACACAGAGGGGGATGACAGCATGGAGAGCATGAGCAACAGGATGCGAGGGCGACGTCTCAGGGGGCTGGTGCTGCACCATAGGCGACATCCGTCGGCGCATCCCAGGAGACTGATCACCAGGACGGCGAGCTGGGGCGAGCCGCCTGTCCGCGGCGTCTGTCGCTGGTGTCACGAGCACACCGCCTCCATACACCTAACCTGGCACGACTACTGCCTTGCGGCCTACCGCGTCGCATCAGGACAGAAGCCACTCGGCATCCAGGTCACGATGTGCGAGGGCTGCGGAGGGCCTGCCGCGGAGCTCGACCACAGGCTTGCGATCAACGTCGCCCGGGCGATGGGACCGGAGGCGCTCAGGAGGGCGTTCACGCTGGAGAACCTCCACTGGCTCTGCAGCTCGTGTCACCGCCGCAAGACGAGGCTGGACCGCAGGCTGGCGCGGTTCCTTTCGGCCTGCTCGCTCGACTGGCGAGGAGCCCGGAGGGCCTGGAGAGTCAACCGCGCTTGGGCGGACGTGTTCCTCGCTCCTCTCGGGATAGTTGACGCCGGCAAGCACGCTGAACCCCTCGAGGACGTCCGCACCGCGGCATAGGGGGTTAGAGGAGTCAGATACACCTTCTCGCGGCCCAAGGGACGGGCAGCACTGCATTTTCCAGGACTCACAGCCTGGGTCAGGAGGCCCTGAAAAGGACGCTCCACGGCGCTCCTGCGACCTCGTTTTCAGCGAAATCGGCCCGAAATCGGCGTCTCGACCTGATTGTGGGACTGATGACGACTCGCCGATTTCTATGCCTGAGAGCCTGTCTACCGTCCCCGTTCCAACTCCTCGAGATGTGTCCTGCGCTGGCGGACCTTGGCTTTAGCTTCTCGCCGATCCACTGCCTATTGCGTGGAGACTCACTTGTACAATGGTACTGCAGCGCGGTACCATATCATCGTGAATGCACGGCAGCACAGAACCCTCCAACGTATTTTTGCAAGACCCACGCCATCGGACATCAGATGGACTGAGATAGAGGCATTGCTGGTTGCGGCGGGGGTCGAAGTCACAGAAAGAGCCGGATCGCGTGTGGGACTCAAGAAGGACAACGAGCGCATGGTCGTTCACAGACCTCACCCTCAACCCGAAGTCGGTAAAGCGACGGTGCGGTCAATAGCCAGATTTCTAGCTGCAGTAGGAGTGCAACCATGATGGAGTACAAGGGATATATCGCAAAGGTTGAGTACGACGACTCTGCGGGAATGCTGCATGGAGAGGTCATCAATGCAGCTCCATATCCGATAGTTACGTTCGAGGCCTCCGATGTAGATGATCTGAAGCGCGCGTTTCACACATCCATTGACGACTACCTGAGCTGGTGCGAGGAAGACGGCGTTGAGCCTCGTCGCGGGTTCTCCGGCAAGCTGAATCTCCGCTTGGGGCCAGACCTGCACCGCCAGGTGTCTGTCGAGGCCGCAGTGCGCGACCTGAGTATCAATGAATGGATAACACGAACCATCTCCAAGGAAATAGAGGCCAATTCTGAGTTCGTCCAGGCCTGAGGTGAGACTATGACGATGCTGAGCAGGGCGGCCCGAAAATAGTGGCTCTACGGCACTCCTGTGGACCCGTTTTCAGCGAGATCGGCCCGGCATCAGCGTTTCGGCTCGTTTCAGCGCCGGCTGCGGCGCCAACAGGACACCGGCGAATCTGAGACGGTAAGCGCCGGCTCTGCGACCCCAGGGCGGCAGCTCGGGCCTTGCAGGAACGCTCATTACCAGCGGTACGCGTAGTCCACCAAGAGGGCCTCACCCAGAACAGGTCTATCGTCGTCATGCCAGTACCACCTGGGGATCTGCCGGTCGCCCTCATCCTCGCCCGCGGGGAATGCCGTGAACCGCAGCTGCTGAAACTCACGCGCGTCAGGGTGGCTGCGGACAAGTACGTCGATCTGCTGGTCTCCAAGCGACCGGCGTATTGTCCGCTCGATGTCGAAAATGTCGAACGAGTCGCACGAGTCATCGGCCAACGCCTTCTCGTACAGATCGTAGACCTCGTACCAGAACTCGTCGGTGAAGCCATACTCCCTGGCGGCGGCGTTGCTGAACATGGAGTTCAGTGACTTCTCAGGAGTTGTCGTCAATGTGCCGGTCCTTTCACGGTTGGCGTGGAGATACTCCGGCCTATTATGGCACAGCCACCCATCACTCTCGCCGGACATGCCTGACGGCAATCGACCTGTTCATGCCGTGCTCCTTCGCGAGGTGCTGCCAGTAGACCGCGCCCATCAGCGCCTCGATCTCGGCGCGTATCGTGCGGCCGTACTCAGGACACCTGACCAGGTACGAGAACCTCGTGGGATCCATCGGCCTCCTCCCCTTCTTCGCCGTCCGCCATCTGGCCTAGCTTACAGCACTTCTCCGTCGGCCAGCTCGATTCCGAGCAGAAGCGCCAGTTCAGCGTCCAAGCCACCGACGGCCGAGTCCTTCTGAGGCCATAGATCTCGTCGTCGTCTGAGTCGCTCCGCCACCGCCTGACAAGGATCGCAGCTGCAGCCAACCGAGTGGTCAGTGGCCTGCATCGAGACCTCGAACAGCGCCTTCGACTTGCCGTAGATGTAGCCGGCTGAGTTGTCATCGCACCGCTGGCACAGCGGATCCTCGCATCCGGCATAGTTGTGGTCAGTCAGTTGATTCCCCCAGACACACTTCGCTGCCGCACTTTGAGTGTTGGAAGGCTGTCGCCTTTTGGATACAATATATGCGTGAAATATGAAGTGGTCAAAGGTGATCGATTCCTGCGCTGGTTGACTCGGCTGCGCGACAAACGGGCACAGGCGCAGATCCTGGTTCGCATCGACCGCATTGAGGAAGGCAATTTCGGGGATCACAGGTCGGTCGGAGGTGGTGTCAGTGAACTCCGTGTCAATGTCGGCCAAGGCTATCGCATCTACTACACGATCCGCCAACAGAGAGTGGTTATCCTGCTCTGGGGTGGCGACAAGACGAGCCAGCAGGGAGACATAAGACGGGCCCAGCAGATGGCGACCGACATTTGAGGTGATGGTATGAATAAAGAAAACTACACTCCATGGGACAGTGCCGAGCTTCTCACTGATGACGAGGTAATCATCGAATATCTGAAAGCTGCGCTCGAAGAGAACGACCCTGCATTCTTCATGAAGGCTGTCGGAAATGTGGCACGCGCCAAAGGCATGACCAACATCGCCCAGGAGACCCAACTGGGGAGGCCGGGCCTGTATAAGACGCTATCCGGCGAGCGTGACCCAAGAATCGGAACTGTGATGAAGGTGCTGGCTGCACTTGGCATTCAGCTCACAATCGCATCGAAACAAGCCTGACAATTCAAGCACACACTATGTCTGAAATTTGATTCTGCTGTGAGCTAGCTAGCTGATCTATTGTATTCAGATGGTAGACGTTGCTGTTCCGGTAGCCTGGTTTGAGATCCAGGTCGCAGCGATGACGTTCCGAGTAGAAGATCCGGAAGTCCCGCCTGAACTGCGCGACCTCGCTCAGTGCTTCAGATCGGGCCCATCGGTCCTCCCGTTCTCGCAAGAGTCCGTTCAGACGCCCTAATGTCGGGATGTACAGATGCCACCAATACAAAGCGACCAATGTACATGACACCATCTATGCAGATCGACACGCCTCACGACCGGGACGCCACATAATCATTGAGCGCCACGGTAACCAGCGCGGTTATGGTGGTCCGGTCCTGGGCCGCGAGCATCCTCAACTTGTGATGCAGCTCGTCCGGGATCATGCAATGCAACTGCGCCGTTTCTTCAGCGACAGCCTGCTCTACGAAAGTCGCCGTGCGCGCTTCTCCGCGTCGTCTGGGCCTACTGTGCATGGTCATTTGCCAACCTCTCTAGCTCGTCTCTCATGGCGAGTATTTCGCGCTGGGCGGCCTTGTCCCGGCTATCCAGCACCGACTTGCCCTCCATTGCTGTCATCGGATAGACGACCCGCTCTGTTGTCCGGGCCTCAAGAACAGGCAGTCCGTATTCAGCGAGCGCCGTATCAACCTGCCTAACCAGACGGGTGCGGGGACGGGCCATTGTGATTACGAAGAATGCCCTGGGGATGCCGCCAGTTGTCTCCTGCCGGGCCTTCACCGCCTCTACGATGTCGGACGCTGCCCATACGTCGAAGGGACTGGGTTTGCTCGGTATCAGTACGATGTCAGACGCTCGAACGGCGTCCGCGCTGACCCTCCCAATGCCGGGCGGCCCGTCGATGATTATCCAGCCGTAGTTGGGTGCGAGGCTCCGAACATCCCGAAGCAGGCGCGACGGCTCTACTCCACATGCATCCAGGTTCAACTGCGCTGCGGCTCGGCTGTCAGCCCAGTCCAGTGCGCTCCCCTGTGGGTCTGCGTCCATCTGGCTAGGGGGTTTCGTGTGGGATATTGGTCAGGGACCGGCGCTCCATATGAACAGCGACAATCATTCTGACCGAACGACAAC
>DAOUHG010000184.1:0-4739 GCA_034428835.1 Dehalococcoidia bacterium | reverse complement strand
CCCCTGTGGGTCTGCGTCCATCAGTAGCGTGGGATACAGCTCCGCGAACGCCGATGCCAGGTTGATCGAGAGCGTGGTCTTGCCCGTGCCACCCTTCTGATTGACTATGGCCACGACCGGCATTTTCTTCTGTCCTGCTCTCGTGCTGTTCGTCGGTATATTACGACAGGAGTACGGCTGGTCTAGTGTCCTGCTGTACAAATGTCTATCACGACATCTATACATCTGGCTAGGGGCTTTCGTGTTGGGTATTGGGCAGGGACCGGCGCTCCATATGCGACGTCGGTTGTTTTGTCCCCAACAGTGACCCCTAGTATCCCCCCTGTGAGAGTCGGCATCCGGTTCGGTCCTTGAAGGGGGAGAGAAGAAGGCCAGGAACAGTCAATGGCCGCGGCGTGTCCTCTCCAGAAAGCCGGACTGTATGCCAGTGTCACAGACGCATGACCGGATTCGATCGCTGTCCTGCACGATATCTCAAAGCCTGCTCGCTGGACTGGCGTTGCGCCCATGCGGATGCTGGAGACCAACAGTGCCTGGCTGGGCGCGTTCTTCAAGGACGTCCGCACCGCGGCATAGGGTGTGCCGGACTGTCAGAACTGGCCCGTAACGGGCCAGAAGTGGCCGTGACTGAGATTACCAAAACTCACGGGTGCCGTGTGCTGGGGAGGCCCTCAGAAATCGGCTCTGCGGCGCTCCTGTGGACACGTTTTCAGAGCGACCGGCGCGAAATCGGTTCTGATCGGCTGGACAGCGGTTTCGGCACAGACCGACCGACGGCGGTCTCGGGGCGGTGGCCGCGACTATTCCGTACTGCCACGCTCCTCGATCAGCTCCCTGAGCCTGCGCACCTCCGCCTCCAAGCGTCCCTCCTGGTGCTCCTCCGGCGTCAGCAGAAACTCCCCGCTTGCCGGGTCGCGTAACCGCAGATCGCCTGCATCCCAGCACAAGTCCAGTCCCAGCACGGCGCTATAGCCCCAGATCAGGCCATCAGGCTCGTGAACTATCTCCGCTGGCCGGTACTCATCATCCACCAACTCGTCGCCTCGTCGCCCGCCAGCGCGGAGTCATGGTACCTGCCGCCAGTATTCGGGGACGCCAAAGGCGGCATACCCTTCCCGTTTCTGCAGGTAGTCCCGGCTACCGGTCCCGCGGGATGCAACCTCCAGAACGAATTCAGGTGGCTTGCCAACCTCGCCTATCACGTAGCCGTTGCGGGCCACTATGGCGGACGGTTTTACTCCGAAGGCCACGACACAGTCGAGAGCTAGTCTCTCCGAGGCGTTGCCACCGATGCTACGCAGGTAGCCTTCTCCGGAGATCAGAACATCGTCACGATGGGCAAAGTGGAGCGTGAGCAGCGCGCGAAACCTGAAGGTCTGCTGGGACTGCTGCATATCAGGCTGCCGTTGTGGATCAGGCAGCGGCTCTATGTGGGAGTAGTCGACGGGCTGTCGCTGCTTGAGCTTGCTTCGAGTGGTCATCTCGGACTCTCCGCGGCGCTGAGGCGTAAGTGCCAACGTAATGATACAGGATTATCGAACTCGGATAGGCGCTGGCCACCTAGCTTTTGGTGAGCGATGAGGACATTGGTAATGCGGTCAGCGAGGAGAGGCATGTTACAAGAGAGCCCTTCCCCTACCCACCCCTCCTTCAGAGGAAAGAAGGATATAGGGAGTAGAAGAAGAGACATCACCTATGTATTTGGCGAGATTTGTATCATCAAAACATCCTGAACGTATCATCAAAACATCGTTGTAATAAGGTTGAAAGCCTCGCCTGTATCCAAGAGGAACGCAGTCCCTCGCTGACTCGAAAGCGGGGGATGATCAGACAAAAACTGTGTGTATCCAAGTGAGTCGAGATACCCGATGATCATAGAATCCACCGTGGCAGGTCGGTATCCATGAACTTCACCACCACGCCGGACCAGTATATGCCATGTTGGTTGATGGCCCTCTAAACATCGTCTTCCGAACCCTCAGCCGCCGGCAGGCCGTCCGTTCCCACTGCAACTCACTTGTTGGGATACTTCTCCAGCAGCTGAGCGTACTCATCGTTCATTTGGATGAGCCGACGCTCGAATTCTTAGAGGTCATCAACCAACACGCGAGCGACACCTATCTTGCCGGCCAGCGCGAGAGCTTGATCGACTGTGCCTGCCATGGAATCTCCAGCGGAGGACGCAAGCATGCCCTCAGCTTTCGCAGGACTGGCCTTCTCGAAAGTGTAGCATCTGTTAGCTACCACGGTGGGTCAATGTACAGAGACTCGAGTGATGGCCGAAATGTATCGACTGCAGAATCTCAGAGGGTTGGGAGAGCGCGCCACAAGCGTCTCTCCCCTACCCTCCCCCTACCCCTCCTCCTGTAGAGAGTAGGTGGTAGGGGTAGTGTGTAGACGATGGGGTATTAGCTACGAATTCGGCGAGATTTATATCGTCAAGACACCCTTAGTGTATCGTCAAGACATGCTGACCGTATCGTTAAAGCATATCGTTCGTATCCTCAAGACATATTGGCTGTATCATCAAAACAGCTTGGCTGTATCATCAAAACACCCTGAGCCGGATGACTTCAGGCACTTACGACTTGCTCGGCGGCAGGAGACGCCGCTGGTCGATACGCAGCTCTCCGTGCTCTTCGAGGTTCTCTAGGGCATTCCACGCGCGGCGGACCAGCAGGCGGCGATTGCTGTGTCTGCTGCTTGGGAAAGCAAGCGTTATGGCATCGTCGTCGGATATCGGATCGTAGGGATCCAGTCCAGTCCGGCGCATCCATCGCCCTCCCTTGGGCGCATGCGTGCGGCCGGGCTCGTGCCAAAGGAACGACAGACCGATCAAGGCGCGGTAAGCGGGAGCATGTTCAGCTCCCCACTCGTCAAGACGCACGGGCAGTTGAACTCCGCCCTCCACCTCGGGAGGGATGTCCAAGACGACGTGGATCGGCATTTCGAGGTCGATGCGCCCGAAGTTCTCGCTGATACGCAGCAGGTGATGATATCGCCCGTAGCCACTCTTGCCCTCAAGAATCGGTATCCGTGCGTCCTGGTTGATGACCCGAATTGCCTCGCGGATCCGTGGCCACATCCTGCCGACGTTGGGAGGCTTGCGAGTTCTACCGTCCAGGCGCTGCGGCGGATACAGAGCGTCGCGCAGGTCCCTGAGCGTTATCCTGTAACTGACATAGCGCTCTCCGTGCCGAACGAAGGCGGACGGCGCAGCAGCCAGCTTCACCAGCATACGTGCAGGAATTGGTGCGGCCCCATGCCCTCCCCTAGCCTCGCCGGCTTCGCCGCCGAGATCGTAGAGATTCACGGGCAGCACAGGTATGCGTCCTGTGTAGTGGCCATCCTCGAATCCAGGGAGCGTGGCCTGGGGAACGTCGGCCTCCGCGCCTATGTGAGCGGGCACAAGGTAGAGCCTGTCGGTTCCGACGTTCCCGGTTTCACGCATTGCGACTCGAGGCAGGATGGTGTCGGATCTCAGGCCGCCATTGGCCTCTCTTACGGCCTGAACCTCCATCGGTCCTGACTGCCACGCAGCTATCAGGGGGGCCAGGGGATGTTTGAGCTTGCTATTCCTCTCCGTCGCCTCTGCCCACACGAGGTGTGCGAGTTCCGAGAAGCTGCCACCCTTGATGACGTCGTCGTTGGACGGCTCCAGTGCCTGCCAACGCTGAAAGAACTCCTCTCGGGCCTCCGACCCCCAGGCGGTTGTCGTGATCAGGTCGTCGAGCTGACGAAATGAGGGGTACTTCTCGTCCGGGCAGGGGCTGTCGTTTCCCTGGCGCTTCCACACCGCCTCACTGAGCATCCTGAGTGAGCTCTGGCTATCGTGCTTCACGATGCCGCCGCTATTGGCATTCCCCGGCTTTTCGTTATAATGATCCTGCGGCATGGGGTTTCTATCTCCTTTGATGCCGTCAACCATGGCCTCTGGGGCGCGAATTACTCAGAGGCCATTTCAATTTCGGCCACATTATACCAGTCCGGTGTCAGCATCAAGCGTGGTCGACTCGAGAGCGATTGGGATAACGTTCTGAATGGCCATTTCATCGGATGGTGTTGCGGCACAACGCGAAGCACAAGCGCGCATCCTGAAGACATGGGCTGGAGCACCTGAAACCTAGTCCAAGTGTTCGGCAGGCATAACTCGAAGCACTAGAGTGTGTCCCACTTGGATAGATAGACTGGCTGCCGGCGTACTTGGAAGCACTGCTGAAAGCACATGCTGCAGCACTCAGGTTATCCCATGCGACTGCGATGATCTAAATTGGTCATCTGGGATCGGGTCTGACTCTCCATGAGACTGGCTAAGATGCCCTGATTTTGATCTGTCGACCCGTTCCCGAGATGGCCGTGCCAGCGGCTTAGGTGAGCAGTGACCTCATAGGAGCTTGGCCCTGAGCCTCGTCGCAGTCGTGTCCGCACTCAGCCGATGCGCGATTCTCCAGGAGGCAGAGATGATAGGCATCGCAGGTTACCGAAATCATCGCGCAGTTGAGGTGGTCATCGGGGTCGACACGCACAAGGATCAGCATGTGGCGGTAGCCATTGACGGGCGAGGCGTCCGCCTTGGCGAGTGGCATGTGCCCGCGACCACCGCTGGGCATGAAGAACTCGAACGGTGGTCGCACAATCTGGGAGACATTGGTGCTTTCGGGATTGAGGGTACGGGTCCCTACGGGGCTGGAGTCGCTCGCTTCATGACTGGTCTCGGTCACACGGTTGTCGAGGTCAAC
>DAOUHG010000183.1:0-36328 GCA_034428835.1 Dehalococcoidia bacterium | reverse complement strand
ACGACAGGAAGTGGGGACTCAGGGTGCCGGAGAGCAGCCATGAGTGCGGTGACGAGTGTTGATGAAGCGCTAATGAACTTTAACCATGACCATCAACATTAACATCAACAACACACTCTAGGGTGTGTTGTTGATGTTAATGTGTAGTGCTGCTTATGAACGATGTTACGGAATCAGCCGAACTCGGCGCTCCGCCTGTGATTCTCATTTTTCGAGGTTTCCATGCAGGGTGGTGAGGATGTCCGCAGAGAACCCCAAGAGATGCGAGCTGACCAAGGAAGGAAGAATGAGAAGACCAATTCGCCGAGGACATTCGGCGCAAAGCGCAATCCTTCTGTAGACTGAACACTACGCACTCAGGGTCTTTCGATTATCGTTCTGACCTGCTTCCCAATTGTCATGCTGAGCTTGTCGAAACATCTGGTCAGCAGACCCTTCGCTTCTCTCAGGGTGACAGATTGGGGAAAATCGAAAGACCCTGCCTGAAGCGGCGAGTTTTCCGTTAGAATTGACACAATGTCAAAAGGACTGCACACAGAACTCGACCTGCAATCACAGTGACGGTCAGTGGAGAGGAGAGTCAACTCAGATGCGCGGAATGACCCACGCGGTATTGATAGTCATACTCTCGGCAGTCCTGACTGGACTTCTCGCTGCCTGCAGTGCGTCGGAAGAAGATTACGAAACCGCGTCGGCTTTTGCGCCCGCTCCCGCCGCTGTCGCTGCAGTTCAGGCTTCAGAACAGGCGGTGCAGAGCCCAGCCCCTGCACCACCGGCGCTTGCACCAGCCGCCGCCGTAGTACCTAAACAGGGGCCTGGGGGATTCGACCTGAACCGCGTCCAGGCCGCTCTCGTGCAGCAACAGCGCGGTCATCATCCGCACCGTCGATATTGAGCTTGTCGTAAGAGATGTAGCCAGGTCCGTGGACGATGTGGCAGCGGTGGCACGTCAGTTTGGTGGCTGGGTCGTATCGTCCGAAAGGACTTCAAAGCACGACGCCCTCGTATCGGTCCGTGTTCCGGCGCAGGAGCTGGACGACGCGGTGCTGGGAATCAGGCAGATGGGTATCGAAGTGGTGTCCGAGCTGTCCAGCAGCCAGGATGTCACCGACGACTACGTCGATACGCAGTCAAGGCTGACCAGCCTTCGCGCAACAGAGCAGGCTCTGTTGAGTCTGTTCGAACGCGCAATTGAAGTGGAGGATGCGCTCGAAGTCCAGAATCAGCTCGCGACCGTCCAGGCCGAAATGGAGGCCCTTCTAGGACGGATAAGGTACATGGAGGAGACCGCTGCGTTCTCCCTCATAAACGTAAGGGTCGAGCTGCCGCCTTCTGTTCTGACCGTTGACGCAGGTGGTGACCACGTAGTGAGCGTAGGTGAGCCCGAAAGGTTCCAGGCCTACTTCACACCGCCTCAGGGTATCGAGGAGTTCACTTTCTCCTGGGACTTCGGGGACCACTCTCCTCCCGTGACTGGAACGGGTCACGCCCCGACCACGGTATCCGGCCAGCATGTGACTGCCACCGTCAGTCACGTCTATGCGAGCGACATCGACTCGCCTTACATCGTCCGATTGAAGATCACCGGGACTGGCGACGCAGGACTTGCCATTGGCTCTGCCACATTCAGGACGACGGTCAAGAAGATCCCGACCATCGAGGCGTACTCGGGGTCCGACCGCACTGTCGAACAGGGCCAACAGGCTGAGTACACCGGTTCCTTCACCAGATCTGATGAGCTGAGCAACTTCCTCTACACCTGGGACTTCGGCGACGGTACGTTCCTGGAAACCAGGAGTCCCGAGCCAGGAGAGTCCAGGGTCACCGTGACTCACGTATTCGACAACTTCCGACCGCAGGAGTATCCGGTCACCTTCACCGTGAAGGCGGACAGCAGCGACGCTGGAGAAGTCAGCGGATCCTCCGGATTCGCGGTGTGTGTCGAGGAGTCGGAGGGGTTGGTGATCGCCGGCTGGAGCGCAGGCAAGAACTTCAAATCGGCCAGCAGGGCGCTATCAGC
The DNA here is from genome assembly GCA_034428835.1 of Dehalococcoidia bacterium. Lineage (GTDB taxonomy): Bacteria > Chloroflexota > Dehalococcoidia > Lucifugimonadales > UBA1123 > VXRN01. The sequence goes on along the minus strand of DAOUHG010000183.1, from coordinate 34,308 downwards.
AGTGCTCCAGGCGGTCGGGACCGTGTTGATTTGGATCGCCACGTTCAGCCCAATTGGGTTGGTTCTTGCTGCGGTCATCTACGGAGCATATCGGTTCCGAGATCGTCTGGGGCTGAGTTCGACGATCGAGCCCTCTGGAACTCCGAGCGTTCCCCGGCTTTTCGAAGCTGAACCTGCGCCCGAAGTGGGCGAGTCCGAAGAAGATGAGTCTGCCAACCGGCAGACTCAGGACAGGCCGGACTAGAGATACTCGAGCCGAGTGACGGCCTATGTCAGACCGTCGCGCCGCCACTGAACGGCGACGGTCACACTAGGCCTCACTCGGACGGATTCCTATACAGGTACGTCACCACTCAATGCCAGTCATGCGAGCGTGGCATGTGGACGCCCGACCGCACCGCCCTCACGTCCGACACGATCACGTTCGTGGTGCCGTCCCACCTCGACACCACACCGCTGACCTCTATCACCTGGCTCTCCAGATCCCTGCGACATCGCTCGAACACGCGCGACCACAGGATGATCTGCACGTCTCCTGTCTCGTCCTCGATTGTCACGAATACCGTGCCGTCCCATCCCTTCGGGTGCTGCCTAGCCACAGGCCATCCGGCGACCATGACCTCGTCGCCGTCGTCGAGCGCGTCTACATCCGACGCCGGTAGCACGCTGGAGCTAAGATGTGGCCTCACGAACTCCATGAGATGACCCCTGGGATAGATACCCATCACACGATACTCGCCGGCCATCCTGTCGCGGTCCGTGAAGTCCTCCAGCTCCGGTACGCCGTCTTCCATGGACAGCGGCAGCGCCATCTGACCGTTCCTGGCAGGTCGTGAATGGAGTCCGGCCTCCCACAACGCCTCCCTGCGGTTTGGGACGATGCCGTCGAATGCCCCGGCCATAACCAGCGACAGCACCGCCTTCGGCTTCAGACCCGTCCGCCTCACCAGGTCCCCGGCGCCGGTGTACGGGCCGTGCCTACCCCTCTCCTCCAGGATGAGCCCGGCCGACTCCGAGCCGACGTCCTTGATGAATCGAAGTCCCAGCCGCACCGAGCCACCCTCAGGGGCGCACGACAGCCGGCTTCTGTTCACACACGGATTCAGGAACGGCACGCCGAAGCGTCTGGCGTCCTGCTTGAGCGTCTCCAGCGGATAGAACCCCATCGGCTGGTTGTTCATCAGCGCGACGAAGAACTCCAGCGGATAGCTGTGCTTGAGCCACGCGGCCTGGTACGCGGTTATCGCGAACGCGTGCGAGTGCGACTCCGGGAACATGTAGTGCCCGTTGATCTTGCCGAATATCTTTAGCGCCGTCTCTTCGTCCAGCCCATTGGCCGTCGCCCCCTCGAGGAACCTCTGTCGGTGCATCTCCACCAGGTGCTCGCTGTTGGGCCTGGAGAAGGCTCGGCGCACCTCGTCGGCCTCGGCGGCGGTCATGCCCGCGATGTCCTTGATGAGCTGCACCACCTGCTCCTGCCACACGATGATGCCGTATCCCCGTGCCAGTGCACGCCGCTCCAGAGGGTGATCGTACTCCCACTCGACTCCGTGCCTGTACCGATCGACGAACTGCGACACCGCGCTCCCCTGAACTCCCACGCCTGGACGTATCAGCGCCACCTGGTACGCGAGGTCGAGCAGGTTGCGCGACTTGAGTCGCTGCGCCATCTTGAGCTGCGCCGGCGATTGCAGCAGGAACACCCCCTTCGATCTGCCCTCGTTTATCATGTCGTACACGTCCGGGTCTTCCGGGTCCAGCCTGCTGAGATCGGGCCGCCTTCCCTCGCGCTCCTCTACTAGGTCCAGCGCCTCCTCGATCTGGTCGAGTACCGGCAGTGACAGAATGTCTATCTTGGCGAATCCCGCGTCGGCCACGCTGTCCTTGTTCCAGTCCATAATGAACCGTCCGTCCGTCGCCCCTGCCCTGATCGGGACCATCTCCGGTATCGGCGAGCTGCTGAGAATCATGCCGCCGACGTGCTGACTCAGAAGCTTGGGAGCGCCCGCCAGTTGGGGAGCGAGCTCGATCATATCCCTCCAGCCCGAGGCGTCCACGCGGCCCCGGAATGCGGGCATCGCCATCATCTCCTCTCGCAGATCCACGGCGTTGTGGGACTGGATCTGCCTGGATAGGAGCCTGGTCTCCTCTTGCGGAATCCCCAGCGCCTTGCCCAGGTCCTGGACGATCCCCTTGATCTTGTAGGTGGCGATGGCCCCTGTCAGCACAGCGTACTCCGGCCCGAAGTGCCGGTGGACGCGCTCGATCAACTCGTCCCTGAGACCCCTCGGAAAGTCCAGATCGATGTCCGGGAGCGTGGACATGTCCTCCGATATGAACCGTTCGAGCGTGAGGTCCCACTTGATCGGATCGATGTGACTGATTCCGATCAGGTACCCCACCACCAGCGCGACCGATGAGCCCCGACCTCTCCCCGGCGGCCGCTCCTCCACGGGCGTCTCCGGTCTGACCAGCCCGCGCTCCTCCATGATCCGCTGCGCGATGAGCGCGATCTCCCGGTACAGCAGCAGGAAGCCCGCCAGCCCGTGAGCCTCGATCAGCTTGAACTCGTCTCGCAGCCGCTCCTCCACCTCCCCGGACACCGACCCGTATCTCCGCACCGCCGCCTCGTCGCAGAGCCTCCTCAGATAGCTCAAGGGCGTGTACCCATCCGGCGTAGCCGGATCGGGAAGTGTGTAGCCGAGGTCCGTGCCCAGATCGAACTCGCACTGCTCCGCGATGCGGACGGTGTTGGAGACCGCCTCCGGACACCCGTCGAACAGCCGCTCCATCTCGACCTGCGACTTCAGGCACAGGTGGTGATTGGGCCGGAGATGCGGAAGCGCCTGGTCGATGGTCGTATTGAGCCTGGCCGCGACCAGCGCGTCCTGGAGCCGTGAGCGCTCCGGACAGTGGTAGTGGACGTCGTTGGTCGCAACCACCGGCGCTCCGGTCTCATGGGCCAGCTTGACCAGCTCACGGTTGCGCTCGGCATCCCCATACAGAAAATTCCGGTTGAGCTCGACGTATACCGAGTCCGGGCCGTACCACTCCATGTAGCTCTTCAGCAGCGCGCGGGCCTCGCCGGTGCGGCCGCTCACAGCCAGCCTGGATATCTGCCCGTCACGCCCGCCGACCAGCGCGACAACGCTGTCCGAGTGCTCTGGCAGACGGGAGGGATCGACCTTAGGGTCTCTTCTATCGACGGCGTTGGCGAGGGTGAAAAGCTGGGAGATGTTCGAATAGCCCGCTCGGCTCCTGGCCAGCAGCGTGAGCCGAGAGTCGTCGGCCAGCGTAAGCTCGCCTCCCGTGATCGGGCGAATGTCGAGGCTGTTGGCGAGCCGCGCGAACTCCAGCGCCCCGCAGAGGTTGGTGTCGGTCAGCGCCAGCGCCGGATATCCATAATCCCTGGCGCGCGCCAGCAGCTCGTGCGTATGCGACGCTCCCAGTCCAAAGGAGTAGAAGCTCTTGGCGTGAAGCTCTACGTAGCCGGAGGCCATGACACTGTCAGAATCTCACGCGCTCTGCCGGTACCAGCGACCTTCCATCCGGTCCCTGAACAGGGTGACCTGTCTGCCGTCGCCGGGATCGACGCGGTAGTAGGAGCGCGCCACAGGCTTAGGGAGCCACCACAGGTCGAACGTCCACGTATCGGATATCAGCGCCACCTGTTGCCACCGTCGCTCCAGGCACACCGACACCGGCTCTCGCTCCGCTCCCTCCTGCACCTCCACCGGCCTCGGCGAGTGGAGCGGCTTGATGGCGTCCGCGCCCGACGGGTCGATTGGCACCTGCAGCGCGCGCATGTCAGGCGCGGGATGCCACGGAGCGACCTCCGCGATCCTGTACAGCGCGTGCTCGCCGTTCATCCGCGCCCGCAGCTGCCGCTCTACCTCCTCGAGACGCCGCCTGCCCTCATGCACATCCTTCAGCAGCCCCATCTGCGTCCCCGACTCCCCGGTGAATCCGGACAGGGTGAGCGTCACGTCCTCCACGGTGATCTGCGGAGGGTCCGCCTCGATCTGGCTTCTGACCACGACGGACGCAGCCGCCCACGTATTGGCCGGCTGCTTGAACCGGACCATCTTCTCCCACGGCTGCGACCTGGACGCGGTGCATTCGAGAGACGCGGCCCCCACGTATCTGCCTCTCATCTCAGGCCGTGCGTACGCCCTCCTGAGAAGAGCATCGATCGCGACGAACAGCACCTGCATGGACGATGAGTGGTACGGCAGTGGCGTGTGCTCGACTATCGACTCCTCGAACGCGATCGGGACGACCGGGCTGTCGTCGATCCCATTGGAGAGCGCCCAGACTCGCCTGCCATCGCTCCCGAACTGGTCCGCAAGCACGTGCTCTCTCATGGACGCCGCGCTCCCCATCGTGTGCAGCCCGAATCGGCGCAGTCCGATCTTCACGTCGGCTGAGACGGGAAGCATCTCGACCGGGTGCGGTGCTAAGAAGGCTCTCACGTCGTCCGGTACCCTGGACGCGCCGAACGCCCTGCACGTCCGCGCCGCCACGAACGCCGGGAACTTGGCGTCCGCTATACCGATACGAGGGTTCAGGTACTCCGGCACTGCGTTCAGCAGCGTGGACACGACTCCCGCCTCGCCCCGGTACAGCTCTTCCAGGCCATCCACCCGCACGTACGCCGTGCCGATCTCGGCGCCCTCGACCCTGTCGCTGATTCCCTGCAGAGAAGTGAGCGCCTGACCGAAGACTCGACGGTAGTAGGGCTCGTCCGCATCCAGTACGATGGCATTGGCGTGGCGCGACACCGCCTGCTCCGGGGTCATGCCGGCTATCACGCCGGACGCTTTAGGGAACCGGTCCACCACCACGGGTACCCCCACAGACGGGTTACGGTCGACGATTAGCGCGGCCCTCCCCTTCAGGTGGGGCCGCCGTCTCATCTCCGCCTTTGCTCTCAGGTGCGTGATGAGAACACAAGCTACTCTCATATCGCCTCCTCGATTACCGGTCGCTCCGGCACCGTGGCAGTGGATATTACAGAACTTGCGTTCTATTTGTCAATCTCTTCCAGACCGAGAGAAGTGCAAAACTCAGAATTCCTACCCGTCACTCCCGCGAAAGCGGGAATCCACAGGCTAGCAACCATGGTTATCCATACTGGACTCCCGCTTTCGCGGGAGTGACGAAGGTACTACCGACGGAGTTTTGCACTTCTCTCGGACCCCGTGGAAGAATTCCAAAAGCGCGTATAATAGCCTCACAACCCACACACCGAGGAAACAGACATGGCAGACGACTTCCTGTACATATCCCGCAACCGCCTCGAGATGAACCACGGACTCCGACACGCCTACACCGGCGACGTCCCCGCTCCGGTCGTCTACGGAGTCCAGGGCGAACTCAAGAGTCACTACGGCGTGCCCGAAGACGCGCCCCCCATCGCGTCCACACTGGACCACATCGTCTCAGCCGTCGGCGGTTGAATGTACGGCACCCTGCGACGCGCCCTTGCGGTGCGTGGAGTCGAAGTCGCCCCCGAGGACTATGTCGCCACTGTCGAAGGCAGGATAGAGGGCACGGGACAGACGATTAGGATCACCAGCATCAACGTCCACTACGAGTTCCCCGTACCGGACGACAAGCGAGAGGCCGCCGACAGGGCTCTCCGCGTCCACCCCCAGGGCTGTCCCGCCCACGAGAGCGTCAAGGACGCCATAGACATCACCTGGACCGCCGATATTCGCTAGGTGTACCCACAACTCAGCCCTGAGTTATATCCGGATTCATTTGAGTCTGTCCACGCCTAACACCACAACCATCATTCCCGCGAAAGCGGGAATCCAGCGCTCAGTGTGATTACTTGTGTGGACGAGACTCACTTGAAACGCTACTGTATATCTCATGAACGAGGCAACCGCACGCATCAGAATCAACGGCCTGCTCCAAAAGGTCGGCTGGCGCTTCTTTCCCGCTGGAGACAAGCCTGCCAACATCCTGTTGGAGCAGGGCGCAACGATCTCCCAGTCAGACCTCAACGGCTTGGGCGACGACTTCGAGAAGACCGCCAAAGGCTTCGCTGACTTTCTGCTACTCGACTCTCGCGGCTTCCCCCTTGTGGTGCTGGAGGCCAAGTCATCCGACAAGGAGCCTCTCGTCGGCAAGGAGCAGGCCCGCAGGTACGCCAGGTCATTGAGCTGCCGCTTCGTCATTCTGTCGAACGGCAATCTGCACTACTTCTGGGACCTCGAACGAGGCAACCCGTACATAATTACCTCGTTTCCGACACCGGACTCGGTCGCCAACTACAATAGGGTCAAACCTAATCCGCAGCTTCTGGTGGACGAGAAAGTTGACGAAGACTACACCGTCCTTACGCAGCGACCGGGCTACGCGACCGAAGCTGCGTGGGTAAACGAAGATGAGCGGCCGGAATTCATCAGGTACAATGGCCTCCGTTTCCTGCGTCCATACCAACTGAGCGCGATTCACGCGCTCCAGCGGGCGGTGAAAGACGGCAGCGACCGCTTCCTGTTCGAGATGGCCACCGGCACGGGCAAGACTCTCACCGCTGCTGCCGTTATCAAGCTGTTCCTCCGATCCGGCAACGCCTCGCGTGTGCTGTTTCTCGTCGATCGTCTCGAGTTAGAGGAGCAGGCAAGAAAAGCGTTCACGGCGCTGCTCTCGGCTGACTTCACCACTGTCATCTACAAGGAGAAGCGCGACGAGTGGCGGCACGCTGAGATCGTCGTAACCACGGTCCAGTCCCTGCTGTTCAACAACAAGTATCAGACGCTCTTCTCTCCGACCGACTTCGATCTTGTGATCTCAGATGAGGCCCACCGCTCCATCAGCGGCAACGCCCGCGCGGTGTTCGACCACTTCGTGGGATACAAGCTCGGCCTCACCGCTACGCCTCGCGATTACTTGCGAGGATTCGACAGGACCGGCTCCAATGTTCGCGACCCACGCGAAGCCGAGCGCAGGCTCTTGCGAGACACCTACCGCACTTTCGGCTGCGAGAGCGGACAGCCCACGTTCAGGTACTCGCTGCTCGACGGCGTCAAGGAAGGATACCTGGTCAACCCCACCGTGGTTGATGCCCGTACACCCAGATCACCACACAGCTGCTTGCCGACGAGGGCTTCGTCGTCTCTGTCACGGACGATGTCGGGGATGAGCATGAGGAGACGTTCAAGCAGCGCGAGATCGAAAAGCGCTTCTTCTCCGACGCCACAAACCAGCTGTTCTGCAGGACATTCCTTCAGAACGCGCTGCGAGACCCCATCAGCGATGAAGTCGGCAAGTCCATAATCTTCGCTGTAAGCCAGAATCACGCTGCACGGCTCACTCAGACTCTCAACGAGGTCGCGGACAGAATGTACCCTGGCAAGTACCAGTCCGACTTCGCCGTGCAGGTCACGTCTCAGGTCCGCGACGCTCAGCAGTTCACCATCAACTTCGCCAACAACAACCTGATGGGCTTGGGCAACTTCTACCCCGCTTACCGGACCAGCAAGGCCCGCGTGTGCGTAACCGTCGGCATGATGACCACAGGCTACGACTGCACCGACATCCTCAACATCGGCCTCTTCCGGCCCATCTTCTCCCCGACCGATTTCGTCCAGATCAAGGGCCGGGGAACGCGAAAGCACCACTTCCCAGATCAGCTCTTTGACGTAGACATGGCCGAGGGCCTGTCCCAACCGGACAAGACAGGGTTCAAGCTCTTCGATTTCTTCGCAAACTGCGAGTACTTCGAGACCGAGTTCAACTATGACGACGTGCTGGAACTGCCGCCTGCCCCATCCGCCGGCGGTGATGACAACGGAGACGGGACTGGTTCGGACGCGCCGACGATCTACGGTTACGAACACCTCGGCGGGGACATCCTCGAGTCCATTAAGGAAGAGCGGGTCGGCTACCGGGGAATGAAGATCGATCGGATGCTGTTCGACCGGTTCGCCGATACGGAACCCTGGCTACCAACCCCGTCTTTTCCATACAGAACTACCTCGCGGTTCCTGATGAGTACCGGAAGCTCGTTCCTGAGTACATAAAAGACTACATCTCCCTCAACCAGTTCTCATAGTAGGTACGCCAATGCTCGAAGCCAACACCAAACGCCGCATAGACAACGCCCTTCCGGCAGACCCTCTCTACGTCACTTCGGTAGCCTTTCCATCCGTACTTTGGTAGCCCTTCCATCCGTCATTCCCGCGAAAGCGGGAATCCACCTCATAGCCATAAGCAATAACCACAAAGCCTTGCCATAGGACGACCAATGCTCGACGCCACCACCAAACGCCGCATAGACACCGCCCGCGACATCCTCGTCGGAAAGGTACCCGACCCCAAGTCACAGGTCGAACAGATCACCATCGCCATGATCTACAAGTTCATGGACGACATCGACGCCGACAGTGAGGAGCTTGGCGGAGAGCGTGAGTTCTTTGCGGGAGACTTCGCCCGGTACGGCTGGACCAAGCTGATGCGACCCGGCATCGGCGGCCACGAGATGCTCAATCTCTACGCCGAGGCGATCACCCGTATGCCCAAAACCCCGGCATGCCGCCGCTGTTCAGGAGCATATTCAACAACGCCTACCTACCGTACCGCGATCCCGAAACTTTCCGCGCATTCCTCAAGACCATCGACGAGTTCTCCTACGACCACTCCGAGCGACTCGGCGACGCCTTCGAGTACCTGCTGTCCGTTCTCGACTCCCAGGGAGACGCCGGACAGTTTCGCACACCCCGCCACATCATCGACTTCATCGTTTCAGTCATAGACCCCAAGAAGGACGAGACGATTCTCGATCCCGCCTGCGGCACCGCCGGATTCCTCATCTCATCTTACAAGCACATCTTCGACGCCAATACCGACGCCGACGGCAGCAGCACATTGACGCCCGACAGTATGGGGCGTCTGGCAGCTAACTTCAAGGGCTACGACATCTCTCCGGACATGGTGCGCCTGTCGCTAGTCAACATGTACTTGCACAAACTGGTGGACCCGCACATCTTCGAGTACGACACCCTCACCAGCGAGGACCGATGGGACGAGTACGCCGACGTCATCCTTGCCAACCCCCCGTTCATGTCTCCGAAGGGCGGCATCCGTCCGCACAACCGATTCTCCATCAAGGCTAGGCGCAGCGAGGTGCTGTTCGTGGACTACATGGCCGAGCACCTCACTCCGTCGGGCCGTGCGGGCATCATCGTGCCCGAGGGCATCATCTTCCAGAGCCAGAACGCTCACAAGCAGCTCCGCAAGATGCTCGTCGAGGACTGCCTCGTCGCCGTCGTCTCGCTTCCAGGCGGGGTGTTCAAACCCTACTCCGGCGTCAAGACGTCGATCCTGATACTCGACAAGGCCCTCGCCCGCAAGAGCGACACCGTCGCCTTCTTCAAGGTCGAAAACGACGGCTACGATCTCGGCGCCCAACGCCGCCTGATCGCCAAGAACGATCTGCCGCAGGTCCAGACCGAGGTCCTTGAATACCTCCGCCGCCAACGCTCAGACGAGCCGCTCGACGACTTCCAGCCGGAGACGGGGTTGGTTGCGGACAAGGCGAAGATCGCAGCCGACGGGGACTATAACCTGAGTGGGGAGCGGTATAGGAAGTTGGACTCCCATCAATCTCGATTCGGGGTGGTTCCACTCGGAGAGGTAGCAACTATCATCGCCGGACAGTCACCACCGGGCCGCTCATACAACGATGAAGGTGACGGAGTACCTTTCTACCAGGGTAAAACAGAGTTCGGTGAGTTGTTCATAGGAGAGCCGAAGAAGTGGACAAGCGATCCGCGCAGATTCGCAGAGGTTGGCGACATCCTGATGTCTGTCAGGGCACCAGTTGGTCCAGTGAACCTCGCGCCACAGAAACTGTGCATTGGTCGAGGTCTCGCTGCCATAAGGCCATCGTACGACCAGTTGGATAAAATGTATGCCTTCCAGATTCTACGAAGCATGGAGTCACAAATTACAGGAAGCTCAGGTGCCGCTTTCGCCTCCATCAACAAGGGAGACATTGAAAAGATCGAAATCCCCCTTCCGCCACTGGAGGTACAGAAGCAGATCGTGGTGGAGATCGAGGGCTACCAGAAGGTCATCGACGGAGCGCGGGCCGTGGTCGAGAACTACCGCCCACAGATCACGGTCGATCCAGAGTGGCCGGGGGTAGAATTGAAACGAGTCAGCTCAAAGGTGGGAAGCGGTTCCACACCCCGCGGGGGAAAGTCAGTATACGAGCCAACAGGGATTCCTTTCATCAGAAGCCAAAATGTGCTGATGAACAGATTCTCGAAAGACGGCTTGGTTTATGTGCCAGAGCGTGTGCACCAAGCTATGTCCAACACAGAGGTGCAGCCAAACGATGTACTTCTCAACATCACAGGAGCGTCAATAGGCAGGGTGTGTGTCGCACCTGTCGATTTGTGCCCAGCCAATGTTAATCAGCATGTAAGCATAGTGAGAACAGACCCATCGTCTCTCATGCCAACCTATCTTTCACACTTCATGTCGAGTGATGAGTTTCAGCGACACATCATGGCTATGCAAGCCGGAGGAACTAGGCAAGCTATTACTAAGGCTCAGATTCTACGATTTCGCATTCCTCTGCCACCCCTCGAAACCCAAAAAGCCATCGTCGCCGAGATCGAGGCCGAGCGCGCGCTGGTGGACGCCAACCGCGAGCTTATCACCCGATTCGAGAAGAAGATCCAGGATGTGATTGGTCGCGTCTGGGGCGAGTGATCAGGATGGCTCCAGAGGGTTGATGTCCTCAAGGATCATACGGTTACCTTGACGAGTGTGTGCGATTACAACTCTCGATCCCCACATCGGTCGCACGATATTATGTACTAATCGCTTTGGGACGCGCACATTGTGCGTCTTTCCATAGTCATCGACAATCTTAACGAGGCCACCAGTTCGTTGCGTCACGTCCGCTCCCTGCAACGTCCCAATCAGCGAATGTTGTTCAGCCGGGATATTCGGACCTGTCTGGATGTCGGACGAAGGACGAATGATACTACCGGCTAGCCTAGTAAACGTTACAGCACGTTGCTCTCCGAGTGTGAGCGATGTAAAGCTAATCTGGCGTACCCGATCTCCGTCTGGAGCTATTTTCGTAGCTAGGCTAAGGAAGTTGTCCAGATACTTGGAGTCAGGAATTCGCTCATGTATCTCATAATTTTCCCCATCGTTGACAAACTGTATGAGATCCATGAACTCATCGAACACTACGGAAGTGTTTATCCCATGGCGGGCTTCCTGATCTGAGGTAAGCTTCACTGTTAATGCGAAACTCGCAGCCCTGGGCGCTGAAACATACGTCTCGTAAGCCTCGGCAAGCTCTCTAGGTACACGTCCCCGCTCCCTAAATCTCCTGCCAACCAGCCTTTCAACAGTTCGTCCTATCAACTTGATTGTGTTCTCCAGCCGAGTCGCGAAATCAGAAAACCTCACGAATCCCAAACCTACCTCACCACCTGACAGGCTCATCTGCATCTCGTCTGGTGCAAGCTCAACTCCTCTGAGTTCGAGGTGCCTGTGGGAGTTGGCCTGTTCCCATACCTCCCGCAGCTCATCGGCAATCTCCGGGTGCGGGTCTCCGGCCAATGCTTTGCTCGCCAATTTCTCAGCAAGTCGGAAGTCGAGGCAGTCCAGCGCCAGAGTCGCAGCACTGCGGTGGAGGACTGACCAACCCAGACCACTCTGCATAGAAAGGTTGTCGATTGAGGCAAGCTCGTTCTCTAACGCCCGCTCGAAGAATGCGGCAGCGTCCTCCGTATCACCGCGCATTCTGGACATGAGGCCCTTCGCAGCGTAATCCATTGCAATGTGATGGTACTCTCGTGCCGCGCTCATTTTCTGGCGACCTCCGCAAGGGGAGTTCCAAATTCGACTACTATCACGACGACTGGCTTTCCGGTCGTGTCAGACCGATCGGTCTGACGGAGTTTCAGATTTACTCGTGTTCCGATAACGCTCTCTGTCCCCTGGCGAATTCCTGACACTTCGAGTCTTCCCGTTCGCTCGAATATGTCGTCAGACGGTTCTCCCAACCAGTAGTCGATTCCAGTGCCTTGACGAGACGCCTCAATCACTGCATAGCCCAGATCGTGAGAGGCGAGCAGTACCGCTATGCCAACAGCGCCTTGTTCAGTCGCGTGGTTGAAATCAGCCCATGCCCTGAGCGCCTGATCGGTGATTGGTGACCAGGTTAGTCGGTAGCTGCCACTTTCACCCCCGCGGACAATTAGCTCAACTCCAAGAGCATGTCCTTTCGATTCGAGACATACACCTGCGCCCTCTGCGAGCATGTTTCCCACCGCTGGCGTGATCGCGGGGATCGAGCCGTCCCCCAGTTCGTTCAGATCAAGCACTAATCAATACCACTACTGAGCGCGTCACCTCCCAATCCGGTGGCGGCCATTATAGTACAGAACCCTCCAGGCCGGACGAGCGATCATTTCGTGCCCCTTAGCGCCCTTCGTGGATAAACTCGACACACACCATGCCACCCTCCAATTGACACCCCCTCGACCCCTCACCTAAAATCCACCCATACTGAGCCCCGTCAGAGAGCTTGCGTTGATTCGGAGACATTCCAAGAGCATGCCCTGGATCCGATCCAGGGTTGAGAGGTGTGTGCAGGCGGGTTCGCCAACAGCGAATTCCCGCCTTGTGGCGGCGTGATCTCCAGGGATGCGAGCTTCACCTACGCATCCACTTCCCCCTGTTTCACTTTCCCTCCGGGGCCGACCTGCGTCACACGCGAGCCGCGCCCTAACTGAGGGACCCTTTACGGAAAGTCAGCCAGCCTAACGAGTAGAGAAAAGAGACATGACCACTGACCGTCATTCCCAAGAAAGAACGTCACCCCGTACTCCGATACGGGGCGGGAACTGGACAAGCGAAAAGATACGAGAGACCTTCCTCAGCTACTTCGAGTCGAAGGGCCACAGCCGGATGGCTAGCTCATCCCTGATTCCCGTCGGCGACCCCACCCTGCTGTTCACTTCCGCCGGCATGGTGCAGTTCAAGTCATACTTCACCGGCGAGGTCGAGCCGCCTAATCGCAGGCTCACAACGTCACAGAAGTGCTTCCGCACGCCCGACATTGAAGAGGTCGGCGACGCCACTCACAACACCCTGTTCGAGATGCTGGGCAACTTCAGCATCGGCGACTACTTCAAGAGAGAGGCTGTCGACTTCGCCATCGAGCTGATGACCCAAGGCTACGGCATCCCACTGGAGAAGTTCGCGGCCGCCGTTCACGATACCGACGATGAGACGCGCGAGCTCTGGGTCGCCAAGGGCATCCCCCGCGAGCGCGTGTACAGCTTCGGAGACGACGAAAACTGGTGGGGCCCGGCCGGCGACGAGGGACCGTGCGGTCCATGTTCGGAGCTCCACTACGACTACGGTCCCGGCAACGGCTGTCTCGAGGACGACTGCGCACCCAACTGCAAGCACGTCATGGACAATGGCGATGTCTGCGACCGATACGTCGAGCTGTGGAACCTCGTGTTCATGCAGTTCTACCATCACCTGGACGGCTCCAGGACCGACCTTCCCGCGCCGAGCGTTGACACCGGCATGGGCTTCGAGCGCCTGATCAGGATCATGCAGCGCGTCGACACCGGCTACGACACCGACCTGTTCACGCCAATCGTCGCGGAGGTCGAGCGCATCAGCGGCAAGACATACGGAGAAGACGCGGCGTCCACCTACGGCATCCGCGTCGTCGCGGAGCACGGACGCAGCGTGACCTTCCTGATCGCCGACGGCGTGGTACCGGCCAACGAGGGCCGGGGCTACGTCCTGCGCCGCGTCATCCGCCGCGCCATTCGCTACGCGCGCAGGATCGGAATCGAGGGCAATTTCCTGGGCGAGGTCGCCGACGTAACCATAGAGAAGATGGGCGAGATCTACCCTGAGCTCGTCAACAACCGCGACTTCATCAAGACCGTGCTTAGGCTCGAAGAAGACCGCTTCCAGCAGGCATTCCAGAACGGCTACGCCATCCTGTCTGAGGCGCTCGATGCGCTTTCACAAGAACAAGATTTACGGGTGCAGAGCGTGCCCCGGGCCAGAACCGGGGGCGTGCCCTGCCTGCCCGGTGAGGTGGTCTTCAGACTCTGGGACACCCACGGCTTCCCTATCGAGATGACCCAGGAGATCGCCGCCGAGAACGACGTCGCGATAGACATGGAGGGCTTCGAGCGCGAGATGGCCGCGCAGCGTGAGCAGTCGCGCGCCGGTGCGCAATTCGGCGAGGACCGGGCCAAGATCCGCGTCTATGAGAGCCTCGGTGTCGGCGACACCGCCTTCCTGGGCTACGAGTCGCTCGGAACGTCGACCGTCGTCGTTGGACTCATAGTTGACGACCTGGTAGTCAACGAGGTCTCAGAGGGCCAGGATATCGAGATCGTCCTCCTCCAGACCCCGTTCTACGCCGAGGGCGGCGGACAGATCGGCGACGCCGGAGACATATCAGGCGACAACGGACGGATAACCGTTACCGACACCCAGGAGGTGATGCCCGGCCTGATCGTACAGTTCGGCAAGGTCGCGCGTGGCAGCGTCAGCCTCGGCGAGACCGTCGACGCCTACGTCGATCCCATCCGCCGCGAGGACACCGCCCGCAACCACACCGCCACCCACCTGCTGCACGCTGCTCTGAGACAGGTGCTCGGACTGCACGTGCGCCAGGCCGGTTCGCTGGTCGCCCCGGACCGCCTGCGCTTCGACTTCACTCACGTCCAGCAGGTGACCGACGACGAGATGTGGCAGGTGCAGCTCCTGGTCAACGAGAAGATCAGGCAGAACGCCCGCGTCCTCAGGGACGAGGACACCTACCAGGAAGCGATCAGGCGCGGTGCGCTTGCCTTCTTCGGCGACCGCTACGACGAGCGCGTCCGCCTCGTCGAGATCGCCAACGGCGAAACCTTCAGCTTCGAGGTCTGCGGCGGCACCCACGTCGGACGCACCGGCGAGGTCGGCGCAGTATACGTGCTCGGCGAGTCCAGTATCGGCGCCGGCATGAGGCGCATCGAGGCCATCAGCGGCCGCGCCGCCGAGCGTATGGTCTGGGAGCGCTTCAAACGTGAAGAGCGCCTGGCCCAGACCCTCCAGACGTCGCCCGCCGATGTCGAGGAGCGGGTCCAGTCGCTCATGGCCGAGCTCGACAGCCTCCAGCGCGAGCAGGAAGCGATGGAGCGCCGGCTGTCTCTCCAGGCAGCCGAGGGCCTTCTCACCCAGGCCCAGGACGTTGACGGAGTCACCGTGCTGTCGGCGCGAGCGTCGGCGGCCAGCGCTGACTCCCTACGCGAGGTCGGTGACTACCTGCGCGACAAGCTCGGAAGCGGAGTCGTGGTGCTCGGCGCGGTCGTCAACGATAGGCCAATGCTGGTGGCCATGGTCACGAGAGACCTCATCGAGGGCAACGGCCTGAACGCCTCAGACATCGCTCGCGGCGCAGCCAGGGTCGTCGGCGGTGGCGGTGGCGGCAGACCGGACGTCGCCCAGGCCGGAGGCCGCGACGCTTCCAAGCTCGACGACGCCCTAGCACAGGTCCCAGACTTCGTGCGCGAGGCGGCCGCGTCGTGAGCGTCAAGCCGTGAGAGTGCGCAGTCGGTCCCATGAATGTCAATCAACAGACCCCCTCTCCCTGAGGGAGAGGGTTGGGGTGAGGGTGAAGACATACACCTGCTAGGTGGCAACTTTTGAGAGTCCTGGCGTTGGACGTCGGTGATCGAAGAGTCGGCCTTGCCGTCTCTGATCCCACCGGTCTGCTCGCGTCGCCATTCGGCGTCGTCGCGCGGGGCCCTACGGACACCGAAGACATAGTCCAGGTCGCCGACGACAACAACGCGACCACAATTGTCGTGGGGCTGCCCCTAACACTTGCTGGCGATAGCGGCGCGCAGGCGGCCAAGGTACGCCAGTTCATTCGAGAGCTGCGCGCGGTCACCGACATTCCCATCGTGACGGTGGACGAGAGGCTGTCCACCGTGCAGGCCCGCCGCCTGCTCGCAGACATAGGAAGCGGACGCAGAGGGATCCGCGACAGGGGCCGCATCGACGCATCAGCCGCTGCGGTCATCCTCCAGGCCTATCTGGACTCGCAGCGGTAGGCACAGCCGACGAAGTATCCAGCCCGCGCGACAGGACTTCTGACGCTAATCGCCAATTCCGAAGATGCCAGGCCGAAATTGGCGACGCTCACCAAGCGCATCGAGACGGTCGAGCGGGATGGGGAACTGTCAGAACACTAACACGACCACGAAAAGCAGCACGACGAAGACCAGAGCGCTCGTGGGTACACCCGCCAGCAACATCCGGCGAAAGTGTGTGTCTGAATAGCCCTTGTACCTCAGCAGAGTCCGACGATCGGCGAAACCCTCTCGGGCATTCACCATGTCGTACTGACGACGCATGTACCGGTATCCATTCGGGAGTGTCGCTAACATCATCATCACGCCAACCATGGCCGCGAAGAAAACTGCGCCTGTTCCGTATGTGAGCGACATTGGGGCCATGAATGCACCGAACATCGCTAAGCCCACAAGGGTATCGAATCCGGCTATCAACCACAGGTCTTTTGAAGTTGTGGTCTCCTGGATCTTCCAAGGATGAAAGAACTGGAATTTGTCTCGGGGTCGATTGCGGTGAAGGAACGTGACCAGCGTCGCAGTAATAACCGCGACGAATACCAAAGAAGCGCCAACGTAGTCCTCGTGTACCCACGACTCTGAGACCATGCCCCACAGAACATAGGCGATGAGCGCCACGGAAACCGCGTAAAGAGCCAAGCGAAGCAACTGCCCATCCCTTGCTTCCCTAGCCAGAAACACCTTCAAGCCCGCACCCCCTTGTCACACGCAATTCTACCATCGAATCCACAGACAGACTGCGTAGAGTACAGTGACGCACCACGCATAGATGCAGCGGGGCCAGGCGCACTCTACCGCTGCTATACTTGAATATGCGGTGACGCGGTCTCAGGAGAATCGGCATGGGCAGCTACATAGAAGACGCTTGGGCACTTTACGGTCACGCCGTGGGCGAGCTCGAAGAGTGGCGCAGGACCGGAGACGACATACTTCTTCGCGATGCTGCCGAGAAGGCGTGGGGCGCGGTTACTCTGGCCGCCAACGAACTTCTTGAGTCCCAGGGAAGGGTCGTGCCCGACGGCACCAACGCCAGGCGAGACGCCATCCGAGCGGTCGAGAGGCAGAACAGGCGGATAGGCTCTCTCAGGCTCCAGGCGAGATTCTTGGCAGCCAAGAACATCCTACACCAGGACTGCTTCTACGACGGGCAATGTCCTTCAGAGCTGGTTGTCGAGGTGGTTACCGACGATGTGCGCGAGTATCTGGGTGACGTCGCGAACGTGGCGAACGGATCGGGCTGAGAGTCAGTTGTCGGCCTGTTCGCCGAAGTCTGACTCGGAAGTGTCACGGTCGCGTTGCCGCTGCTGGTCCCGGCGGGCGCTGTTGCCCATCTCCATGAGTCGCCGCTCAACCAGCGAGTGGACCGTCCCGTCCGGGTACTCGCCGTCCTCACCCAGCTGACCGGCCTCGACGCCGGTCAGCACCTCGATCCCCTCGTCTATGGTGGAGACAGCGTAGATGTGGAACCGACCAGCTTCCACCGCGTCAATGACCTCTCTATTCAGCACGAGATTGCGGACGTTGTCTTTCGGGATCATCACGCCCTGGCTTCCAGTCAGGCCCCTTGCCACGCACACTTTGTAGAAGCCCTCGATCTTGTATGTCGCGCCTCCGATGGCCTGTACCTCGCCGATCTGGTTGACGGAGCCCGTAACGGCTATCCCCTGCCTGATCGGCAGGCCCGACAGCGCGGAGAGCAGCGCGTAAAGCTCTGTCGATGAGGCGCTGTCGCCCTCGATCTGTGAGTAGGACTGCTCGAACGTGATGCTGGCCGACATCGACAGACGCCTGTTCCGACCGTACTTGCCCTGAAGGTAGCCGTTAAGGATCAGGAAACCCTTGTTGTGGATGCGTCCGCTCATACGGGTCTCGCGGTCGATATTGATGACCCGACCGGTGCCGACGGAGACCCGGGCGGAGACGCGGCTGGGCCTGCCGAAGCTGTGCTCGCCAAGGGAGTACACGGCGAGGCCGTTCAGCTGGCCCACGACTTCTCCCTGGGTGTCTATGCGTATGGTGTCGTTATCGATCAACTCGCGCAGCCTCTCTTCGCCAAGACTGACACGGTATTCCCGTTGCTGCAGGGCCTTCTCTACGTGTTCCAGTCCAACCGTGTCGCAGCCTGATTTGCCAGCCCAGTAGTCGGACTCCGTGAGAACGTCTGACACGCTCATGAATCGTGTCGCCAGCTTGGTCTGATTGTCGACCAGCCGGCTGGAGTGGTCAAGAATCGCCGCGACAGCCGGGCTGCTGAATGGACGCAGACCGTTGCTAGCGAGCTCGGAAGCGACAAAGGCCACGTAGCGGGCTATGTTCTCCGATGTCCTCTCCATGGTCCTGTCGAACTCGGCGGTCACCTTGAAGTAGCGTCTGAAGTCCTCGTCGGCCCCACGGAGGGCGCTCAGGATACCAGGCGTTCCCACGAGCACGATCTTCGCGCTGACCGGAATGGGCTGCGGACGCATCGACGTGGTTGGAAGAGGCGTGTTCTGTTCGCCGATATTCTCGACCATGATCTCACCGCTTCGCAGCACCCGCTTGAGCGTGTCCCACGCCAGTCCACTCTTTAGCAGATCCCTCGCCTGGACCACGAGGTAACCGCCGTTGGCGCGATGGATCGCGCCGGGTCTGATCATCGTGTGATCGGTAGTCATCACCCCTGCCGCGGCGCGATAGTCGATACGTCCGAACAGGTTGTAGTAGCTGGGATTCTGCTCAAACTCCACCGGAGCGCCGTTACAGAGAGTGTTGTCGATGAGGTCGTTCACCCTGTAGCGCGCAAAGAAGTCGTCCCCTGGACGTTCGGAGCCACGCTGCCCTGCGCTTGCCTCGTCCGAGACCGGCTTGAACACCTGGATGTTGACAACCATGTCGGCCTCAACGTCGTCGAGGTAGCCGACCACGAGCGAGTGGTCCGCGTACTTCTCCTGGAGCTCGTCGACGATCGGCTTGAGCGTAAAACGGACAAGCTCGGTATCTACCTCGAGCCTGCGCTCGTTGGTCTCCTTGTCGATTCTTCGGTACTCAGCCATCGTGTGTACGATGGAGTGCTGAATCTCATCGGCCGCGGCGCGAAGCCGGTCGCGCTCGGTCTCAGAAAGCTGTCCGAACTCGTCCTGAGTCAGCGGGCGACCCTCAGGATGGAGTGGAACCGGCGTGATTCCAACCTGTGTCGAGGAGATAGTGAAGCCCTTAGCGCGCGCCTGAGCTTCCAGTTCTTCACTTACCGCCTGACGTTCGCGCTGGATGCCGGCCATCACATCCTCCACGCGATGCGTGTAGTCGTCGCTCTCGAACGCATTCGGGATCCGGGCGCGGCACGTGTCGACTAGCTGGTCCATGTCATCCCGTAGCGCCCTCATCATGCCGCACGGAAGGCTGAAGGGGACCGGCTGGGTGGGTTCCTGGAAGTTGTGTACGTAACCCCAGTCCGGCGGATTCGGCCTGCCGGGAGCGATTCGGTCCAGGTACGAGCGCAGCGCCGAGCTGCGACCGGTTCCCGGAGCGCCGGACACGAATACGTTGAAGCCGGGCGCTTCGATCTCCAGTCCCATCTCCAGCGCGCTGATCGCCCGTTCCTGCCCAATCGTGCCCTCAAGCGGCTCGACCTCAGCCGTCGTATTGAAGCCGAGCGTGCTCGGATCACAAAACGGCGCCAGTCGTTCGATTGGGACTTTCAGATGCTCAATGGACATGGTCGTGTCAGTCGTCCCCAAGCGCGGAAGAGACCAAAATGGGCTCGCTCCGCTGCTGAGTTTCAGCAACAGGTCCTGTCGTTGGCGACTCAGGCATCAGTGGTTTGAATCCCACGGTCGGCTCCAGCCACATCGCCGCGAATATCCCTCCGATCTTGCCTATAGTCGGATTGGCCTCGCCACTTTCCAGCTTGGAGATGTATGCCTGGCTGACGCCGCAGATTTCCGCCAGCTCTGACTGCGTCATGCCGACGCTCTCACGGGCATCCAGCAACGCTAGAGCGAACGAAGTCTTTATGCCCTCTGCGCCAAACCCGATCCTCATCTCATCGTCTTGCAAAAAGTCGTTCAGCCAGTCAGTCCAATTAGTACTCACTTATGAAACTCCCTATCTACGAATTCTACCCATAGTATTCTCGCATCAGTCGCTCCGCTCTCTGTAATTCTCGCCGTGGTGTCCGGGCTGTCCGTTTCCTGAATCCGTGGAGGACGACGTATCTCTGTCTAGGATGGTCCCAGAAGTAGAAGACACGATGAGAACCGACACGGAGCTGCCACACATCGTTCATCTTCTCTGCCTTCCTGAGCCGGACTAGATGTTGAGAGCCAAGATTCTCCAAGTCCCTAACCGCTCGCGTAACCTGTTTTAAGCCTGCCGAGTCGCCAGAACGTTGAATGCTCTCCATGTACTCAGAGAAGGGACACCGCCCGTTTCGCCTAGTATGTAGATGGACGTCGAACATAGTCCATTATAACCCCCTCGGTTATATCACATCAATCTCGCTGATGCACCTTGCTGGATCGGCCTCAGCCAGCACAGGGGGTCTGTGGCCGGTGTGGATGAACTCGGCCAGGAGCTTGCCGGCCATGGGGCCGCGTCCGAAGCCGGAGCTTGCGAGGCCGCTTACTATGTACAGGTTCTCACGCTGGGGAATGCTGCCGATCAGCGGGTCGCCATCGAGCGGGAACGGCATCAGCCCGGCCCACGTCCGCGCGATGGGCAGTGCGGACAACATCGGGAGCACCTCGGAGGCTTGGCCCTTGTTCGCCTCGATGCCTGTCGGCTCAACAGTCGTGTCGTAACCCACAAGCTGACGGTCGCCACCGAAGATGATTTCGCCATTGCGCCGCTGACGACCGTACAGGTGCCGCGTTACGCGAGAACTGCCTTGATGAGTGAGCTCAGGAGGGTTGTTCGCGTCGGAGCCGTCGTCGATGCTCCACGTGTGTGCGGATTCAGCCGAGGACATAGTCTGGAAGACGCTGGGCGGAAGGCTCTCGGTTGCCCACATCTGTCCTCGAACCGGGACTATCGGAATGCGCAGCCCCAGCATTTCGCCCACAGGTGCGCACCAGGTTCCAGCCGCAATCACGAGCGAGCGGCACCTGTAAGGGCAGGTTTGAAACCTGCCCCTACCGTGGCTGGTGGCAACTTCGTAGCCGCCGTCGGGTCTCGACTCGATGTCGGTGACAGCGTGATTCGTGAGGATGCGCGCTCCGGCAGAAGCGGCCGCCCGGGCAAAGGCCCGCGTGGCCTTCACAGGGTCGGCCTGTGCGCGGAGCGGGGTGTACATGTATCCGAGCAGGTCCGGGTTGATCTCCGGCTCGATGGAGCGGGCCCCACGAGGCGTAAGAAGCTCGACCTGGTGGCCCTGACTGCGCTGCGCGAGCACGCGGTCTCGCATGTAGTCGTACTGCTCGGCCGTATGGATAGCCGTGAGCGACCCGGACTGCCTGAACTCGATATCGTACCCCAGATCTAGCTGGATCTCTTTGAAGAGCTGGAGGCTGCCCATTGTGAGATAGGCGCCGAGGTCGGGAACGTCGCCCCAGCCGGTCGCGCCGATCTGGCCAGCGTTTACGCCGGACGCCTCGGAAGCGATCTCGCCGCGTTCGAGGAGCGCAACGTCGCCACCCAGTTTCGCGAGATATAAGGCGGTGGACGCTCCCGCGATCCCACCGCCGATTACCAGAGTTTGCGCCTCAGGCACGCTTCGGTCCCACTACGGGTAGTGCAGCCTGCCCTGCCTCTCGGTGAAGGCGCGTAGCAGGTGTCCCTGACCCGTCGTGACATACAGGGTCGACAGGTCCTCGTCGCCGAAGGTGCAGTTGGTCGGCTGATCCACGTTGAGCGGATGCGTCTCGATCACCTCGCCAGAAGGGGAGAAGACATAGATCATCGGGCCTGGGCCGCCGGTACGGTTGCCGGCAGTGGCGACAATGTTGCCCTCGACGTCTAGGCACATGCCGTCGATGCCCCTGTTAGCTCCGAAGTCGTGTATCACCTCGCCGTCGCCGAGGCTGCCGTCTTCGTTGACCGGATAGGCTCGCAGCTCACGCTTCTCCTCGGGGAGTCGTCCGCTCTGCGCGACGTATAGCGTGTTGTAGGCCAGAGAGAAGAGCAGGCCGTTGGGCCGCGTCGTGTCGAAGGTCACGCGGTCTACTGACCAGGAGCCGTCATCCTGAGGGTCGAGTCGATAGACCGAGTCGTGGTCGAGCTCCTTGTTGGAGCGGTCGTTCGACCATGCACCGCCGGCGCCTTCGTAGAACGGATCGGTGAACCATACCCTGCCCTTGTGGTCGATCGCGAGGTCGTTGGGGATGTTAAGCTTCTGACCCTCGAAGCCGTCCGCCAGCACGGTCGCGCTACCATCGTCTTCGTAGCGAACGACGCGGCGTCCGCCGCCCTCACAGGCGAAGAGCGTGCCGTTGGAGTCGAGCATCAGACCGTTGGCGTTGTTGGTGCCTTCCTTGTAGATGGTCGATGCGCGCGCCACGGGATCGTATCGCATGATGTAGCTGTACGGGATCAGGGTGAACAGCAGACCACTGCCATCCCAGGCCGGGCCTTCAGTCGTGCCGCCGTACGGTCCGTTCATGTTGGTAAAGTTCCAGCTCAATGTTCTGCTTCCTCTCTGTTGACTGGCAGCTGCCGACCGATGGCTGCCGACTTGTAGTTCCGTCGCATGACATTATGACAGGTTTGGTGCGAGTCAACGAGGGTCGGGGGTGGGCGCCCAAAAGCTTGAGTCAAGCTCTCTTGGTTGCGTTTGATTGGTTAGGATGAGTGTTGATGTGGGAGTGGGACATCAAGCTGTCATTGCATCGTCCCACAGGTCTGACACAATCAGAATCTCCTGCTTTTGTCTAGCCGCCATGGCTGCAACTAATCTTCTTGGTTTCACGCCTGTCGCTGCGTCTTGTGACTTTGTGTACCATTTCGCCGCTGACCAAAGTCCGGGCAGGCGGTATCCTGACATACTAAGCATTCGCTATGCGTGCCGGTCTTCTTGTCGCGTTTCACGCGACCCCTTGCTCCGCTCTTTGACCAATACGTTCGCGGGTACAACTCCAAGGCTGTCACCTGCCGTTCATCCCGACCGCACTCTATCCACACATGCCAATGTATCGGCGGCTTTTCTCTTATGGATCTGGGCCAACGCGACTGAGGCTTAGGCATGTCTGATAGACGGGGTTGTTGAGACTTGCCTAATGGGGTAAGGCCGAGTGACAAGTTTTCCCTAGCATCCTTCTGCACCTGTTTAAGAACCATTCTGGCGCACTCTAAGCTACAGCGAAAGAACTCGCGATTCTCGGAGTATCTGCAATCAGCCAACATCCGATGCGCTTTTTGTTCCAGACTATATAGGTCCTTTTGGCTGATCGCTTGTGGAAAGTCCACCACGTGCAACACTTCAAATTGCGCGGGCACACCCGTAGATTCAGATACAGACTGTGCTCTATGTGCCGCGTCTACAGTAGTGAGTCCTATCTTGAGCAGCCAGGCATTGCAGGATTGCGCATTACATAGAGCTGTCGAGTCAGCATTTCAGAATCCTCTGTCCCTTCATCACTTGCGGCCTGTCTCTTCCTGACAGCGTCACAACAAAAGCTCGTCCTAATCAATCAAACGGAACCGCTCTCTTTCAGGTAGCCTGTCTATTTTCCAAACTAACCGAAGGGTTGCTGGTGAACAGCCTGGTTTCGTCATCCCGGGAGACCTGGTTGTTGGCGAGAAGTCCACCAAGTACTGAGTATGTCGGGTAGTTTCTCTGACGACCACGAAAGTCAGACTGAAGATTGAGCATTCTTGCAATGTCTGAGTTCCGCAATCCCTGTGGGTTCTCTGAGAGCAACTCAAGGATAGCCTCCTCAATAAGAAGCAGACCCGACAACGCTCTTTGCTGAGCATTTGATTCACTATTCATCGCATATTCCCTCTATTATTAGGCCGCCGTGTGACCGATTCTAATATGACGGTCAACACAAGCTGAACAAGATATGGTGTCGCAGTTTTCTTCCTCGCATGTCTGAGAATCGTGGTCGCACACTCCTCGACCACATATTGAACAGAAGTAGCAAAATCTGTAATCCAGATCGCGGCCACACACGTGGCAACTCTGGTTGTCTAGTGGGTGACCACAATAGTGACAGTCTTCAGTGGTGTCTTCATAACTGTTCAACGTTATCACCTCCGTCGAGGGTGGAATCCCTAAAGAATTGTCTCATTCGAGAACGTCACAACTCTCTTCCCATCAATGATCGTGGTCAGCGGGTAAGCCCTGCCAGGAGGTCTGGGTCCTGAGGCTGGTGGGCTAGCTGCCTGACCGCAGGCGGCGGAGCTCGGACTCCAACTGCCTCACGCGCTCCTCGGCGACCAGTCTGGCCTCGGCTTCGGCGTCTCGCTGGGCTTTGGCTTCGGTCAGGTCGGGCAGATATGTTTCTGTGGCAGGGTCCCAGAAGCGAAGTGTGCCGCGGTCCCAGTGCAGCTCGAGCCCCAGTGCTTCGCTGTATCCTCGAAGTACGCCATCCGGCCCTGATAGGACTGGGATCGGGACGTATTCGCCGTTTACGAGCCGATCACCGGCTAGGGGCGCGTCATGGTATCGCCTGCCGGTGTAGTCTAAACGCCACTGTTCGCGTACTCGGTAGGCGGCGTAGATGTCTCGATTGACGGTGTAGTCTCGCTGGCCTGTCCACTTGGAAGCCACATCCAGCACAAAGTCTGGGGGTTTTCCCACTTCGCTGATCGTGTAGCCATTGGCGTCGACTATGTCCGCAGGAGGAACGTCAAGGCCGAACGCCACCAGGCAACCCAACCCGGGCGCTCGACTGAGGTCGTTGGCGTCGTAGCAGATGTAGCCACCTCCGCCTACGAGGACGTCGGATCGGTCGTGGAAGTAGTCATCGAGTATCACGTAGGCGTTAGATGTATGGGGAAATTGCTGCATGGCGTCCGGCGGCTTGGGCGGATCGGGCAATCGTGTGAGTTGCCGATGGCAGCCTGTCTTGGGTATGTGTCCTGTGGTCATGTAATGCCTCCACCGAAGTGGCTCACGCGGTGGCGATGGCCAGATGATAACACGGGCGTTTGGAGTGGCCTTTGTCGGTAGTCATCCTGGATTGGTTGGTCAGGTGGTAGAATCGATGCCGCATCCGCCCAGCCTATCCTGGGTTCCGAGCACGTATCAGAGTACGGGACAGGCTGTGCGCGGCAGTGACGAGAATACTGCTGATGGCGTCTTCACCTCTCTGTCGATTCCCACCGCCCTTGACTCCCACAGAACTTATGTACTATTCTCTGCGCGAGAGTATAGGACCCCCAACTAACACCCCATGTCCCTATCCCAATTCATCAGAGACAATACAAACGACGGCCGAGACATGGCCGGCGTCCTCATCGACGTGATGAATGGTCGCATCGACGGCTCCAAGGTTGGGCACAGGCTCACAGCCGCCAGGCTGCTCATCATCTACGGATACGATGACGCCGACGACTTCATCGCCGACAACACTCCTATTACTTCCGAGAAGGACCCGGACGACAGAGTGTGGGTCATCGTTGACCCCGCACTCACCAGACTCATCAGGTTCAAGACCGACGATGGACGAGCCATGTGCCTGTTCCTCATAGAGGTCATGCAGGGTAAGGTGGAAGGCATCAATGTCGGACACCGGGTGTCGGCGGCGAGAGAACTTCTCAACCGCGCATTCGGCAGGTATCAGAGCAGACCATTGCCCAAGCCTCCCGGTTCGCCCACGCCGCGACGCTCGACCCACAAGACTCACCAGCGGGTTGCATTTACTCAGACCCCGTCAGCCGCTACGGTTCCCGCTCCCCAGCCAGTGGTCCTGTCTGAACCTGACCGGGAGTCGCAGCCTCTGGCCTACGGCGGCTACATCGACGGCGATGTTGACCCAGACCCATGGCTGGCCGTCTATGACACCAAGCTCTACGAGTTCATGAACGAGTGTGAAGACCCCGACTTCGACCCATCAATTGCTGCTCGCGACGAGGAGTACTTCAAGTCATACACCGGCTGCAAGGACCCTGAGTGCGAAGTCCACGGCGACCCCCCGGAAATCGTCTTCGACCCCAACGACTACCACTACTGACCACACGGTCTTTTGGTGACGTGAAAAACAGCCTGGTCGACCAGTCAACCGCCCCCTCTCCCTCAGGGAGAGGATTAGAGCCTGCCCCGCACTTGATAAGGGAGTGAGGGTGAAATGTTCACTTCATTCCGCCGGACGTTGGTTAGCACCCACAAAGCGGTGCTATTATTGACTAGTCACAATGACCGGTAGGAGGAGTCCATGCGTGAGATTCAGGCGACTGTGGTGAAGGCCCGCCTTTCGGAACTACTTCGCGATGTCGAACGTGGGGAGTCCATAACAATTACCCGCAACGGCAAGAAGGTCGCAGCGCTCGTTCCTATCGAAGACGATGAAAGGGAGCGTCGCGGACAGGCTGTTGACCGTTTCATGGAGATGCGATCAAAGTGGAAGCCCACCGGCATATCCATTGAAGAGTTTATGGACTGGCGGCACGAAGGACACCGATATTGAGTTCGTTTGTCATAGATGCGTCTGTTGCCGCCGCATGGCTGTTCGAAGATGAGCTACATACCGGAGCAAACGCACTACTGGCCAGATTATACAATGACGTCGTACTCGTTCCACTGCACTGGCATCTCGAAGTGCGCAACGCGCTGCTTGTAGGTGAACGCCGGGGACGGATTGCATCCGAACAGACCGGCGCGAGCCTGTCGTACTTGAGCGAACTTCCATTGCGCACTGATACTGAGGCTGACCTCAACGCGGCTCTCGACTTGGCGAGAGCCTACAATCTGTCCCTATATGACGCGGTCTACCTGGAGCTGGCACGTCGGCACCAAGTTGCGCTGGCCACGCTGGACCTCAAGCTCAGTCGCGCCGCGCTAGCCGAGGGTCTCCAAACATTGCCGTGATAGGCTAGATCACCTCTTTGGACTCTCCCACTTCTTCGGCGGCAACGCCCTCCAACTCTGCGCCGACGGCCTTGATCTGGCCGAACTCCTCGCGGAAGCCGTTGTGCATGGTGCGGGCGTCGGAGCTGTACAGCACGAACCGGACGCCTTCCTTGAGCCACTTGGTAGTCAGCTCGATGGTCTGGTGGTGAAACAGGTTGGGTACGTTGTGCTTCTGGCAGACCCGGATGACCTCGCGTAGGGCGGCCTCGTAGTCTGGATGGTCGTACTCGTCGGGGACGCCAAGGGTGATGCTCAGGTCGTTGGGGCCTACGAACACGGCGTCTATGCCGCCAA
This sequence comes from Dehalococcoidia bacterium, assembly GCA_034428835.1. Classification (GTDB taxonomy): domain Bacteria; phylum Chloroflexota; class Dehalococcoidia; order Lucifugimonadales; family UBA1123; genus VXRN01. The sequence goes on along the minus strand of DAOUHG010000183.1, from coordinate 6,867 downwards.
CCGAGAGGATGTTGTCGAGGTTCTCGATGGCGGGCACGCTCTCGATGCCGATGATGCAGACGCTGTTGCGGTTGCGCGCTTCGAGGTACTCTTTGGTCGCCTGAGACGGGAACTCGCCGGTGTCGACGACCTTGCGGACCATCGCACCCTTGAGGGGTCGCCACTTGGCCGCCGCAACGACCTCTTTGATCTCTTCGACGGTCTCGCAGTAGGGGGCGAGTATGCCGTGCGCTCCGGCGTCCAGAGCCATCGTGACGTAGTGAGAGTCGGGGATCGGGATGCGCACTATCGGGGCCACGCCACTGAAGGAGAACGCAGCGATGAAGTCGGCCATCTCGGAGCGTCCACGCGGGGAGTGCTCGCTGTCTATAATTACGTAGTCCAGGCCGAAGGCGGACATGGGTGTTGTCCAGCGTGGGTTGCGGCTCATGCTGATCATCGTTCCGTAAACGACGCCGCCTGATTGGACTTTCTGCTTAAGCTCGTATCCGTTCATGGGTTGTCCTCCTGCGATTGGTGTCGAGATTGGAAACCGGGTTCGCGGTGACCGTGAACGCGGTCTGAGTTTATCAGCTTGCCGTTGAGTTGATAAGCTGGAGGTTGAGATGGGAGGCTGAGGCAAGTTTGTAGGTGAGGACATCACCCTCACCCGAACCCTCTCTCTGAAGGAGAGGAAATTTTTCAGTTACACAGGGAGATAACCATGAAAAGAGTGATCATCGACACAGACCCTGGGATTGACGACACCGCGGCGATTCTGTTTGCGCTGGGCAGTCCTGAGCTTCAGGTGGATGCGCTGACGACGGTTTTCGGGAACGTGTCTGTCGAGCAGTGCACCACGAACGCGCTGCGCATATTGGAGGCGGCTGGTCGGGAAGATATCCCGGTGTATCCAGGCTCGGGCAGGCCGTTCGGGATGGGCGAGCCCGCGTTCGCGCAGTACATCCACGGCAGCGACGGGCTGGGCGACTCCGACGCGCCGGAGCCGACCATCTCGGCGCAGAGTCGGAATGCTGTGGTGGAGATCATCGATCGAGTCCTGGAGTCGCCGGGTGAGATCACTGTCCTCGCGATTGGAAGGCTCACGAACGTAGCGCTGGCCATCAACGTAGAGCCGTCAATCGTAGACGCGATGGCTGAGGTGATCGTGATGGGCGGGGCGGTCACGGTGCCCGGCAACGTCACTCCGGTCGCAACAGCCAACCTCTGGGGCGACCCGCAGGCGGCGGACGTAGTGTACAAGTCGGGCGTGAAGGTCGTGCAGGTGGGTCTGGACGTGTGCAGAAAGGTCGAGTTCACTCCTGAGCAGCTCGCGGAGACGTGGAGCGCGGACACCCGGGGAACGCGGCTTCTGCAGGGAGCGGTCGCGTTCATCCAGCAGGCATACAACCGGAGAGGGCGACTGAGCAATCCGGCCGGCGCGCAGTTCAACGACGTTCCTGCGGTCGGGTACGCGATCGACCCGTCGCTGTTCACGACGCGGGAGGCGTTCGTGAGGGTGGAGCATCTGGGCGAGATGACCAAGGGGCAGACGGTCGCCGACTTCGAAGGCCAGACTGGGAACCCGACGAACGCGTCCGTTGCCGTTGACGTGGACGTTCCCGGACTCACCAATCTGTGGGTGGAGCGGGTCAGGGGGGTGTGAGGAGTGAGTGGGTGTTGTGTAGCAGGGTAGTTTAAGTCACGATTTTCTGGGTTCCGGCCTACGCCGGAACGACGGTAGGGGATGGGTTGTTCAGGTGGTCATTCATCCTGATCGGGCCACGACTCGGCGCGGCGCATGAACACCTGGGGGTCGGCGACCCACTCAGAGTAGCCTATGCGCCCGCTGTCCGTGAGGTAGTCTATCTTCTCATCGAGGCAGGAGCGCAGATCGCCGTCTTCAGCCGCCAGGGTAAAACCGCCCAGTTCGAACTCGTCGTCCAGGGCAGTGACGACGAACGCGCCGCCCGAAACGCCGGTGGCGTCCAGGTTGCCTATCTCGCCCCTGGCCAGGGCGTCTATTCTGCCTGCGCTCAGAGCCTCGATAAGCTCGGACTCGCCTAACTCGTCGCCGAGATAGACGACCTGGGGCATGTCTTTCAAGGGTGGATACAGGTGGAGCCTGCCCTCCAAACTCGAGGATTCGGTGGCGGCGGTGATGGTGTAGTCCGCGCTGCCGTCGGCTGTCACCACGCCTGCCGGGGTCTCGACGCGCGTGCCTGCGGCAAGCGCTCCCCGCTCGTCAACCAGTCCGGTCAGCTCCAGCAGCCGATGCTCTCCAGTGGTGTCCGCGAGAGCGCCCACGCGCACGTCGTCGGTCAGGTCGGCATGTGTGGCGAAGCGTCCCGCATCCTCGGCCCGAACCAGCAGCGACTGTCGAAACTTGACGTGGCCGGACGTGAAAGAGACGACATCCTCACCGGAGGCGTCGCGTGTGCGTGAGTCGAGAATCGTGATGCCGCCGCCCACGATGTCGTACTGAGGGGTCGCGGATTGCAGCCAGATGTCGTCCCAGGGCGCAATGCCGCGCCGGGAGAAGGAAAGCCCCGCGCCCTCCATCGCTTCGAGAGCGATGAGCAGGTCTGCTTCGTAGCCGAGATGAGTGTTGAATCCCGGAGAAGCGGGGTCCTGGTCGGCGGAATAGCTCACGGGCGCAAAGAAGGCATAGAAGCCGACATTCAGGGCGCGGTCTTCGTCCATACAGGATTCAGGCGCGGCGGTGACGGACGAGCAGGCGGCAATAGACATGATCAGCATACCTATCAGGACGGATTTCATGGCTCCGGTGTTTATGAGATGTCTCGGTCTCCGAGGAGATAAGAGATGGGAGGTGAAAGACATTCATCAATGCCCCGTGTCAAGATTAATGCAATTTTGTACATGGCTTCCATTTATTTGACCATCAGGTCTTCTATTGATACTCTAGTCTCACTGAGGAGAGCGTTCAAGGGATTATATGGGGTCACGTGCAATGATAACTACAACTAGCGAGCGTCCTATCGTCCGTCCAGACCTGCTTGCGGTACTTGAGGACGGGGGCTATCGGATCACGGAACCGAGGCGCAACGTAATCGCCGCGCTGGACCAGAAGGACGAGGGCTTTACCGCCGAAGAGCTGTGCAGCGAGCTTCCAGGAGTCGGGCGGGCCACCGTCTATCGCACCATCAAGCTGCTGCAACGGTCAGGCGTGATCTGCAAGCTGGCGATGCCGGACGGCGCTCCGAGGTACAGCCTGGCTCGCGTGGACCATCATCATCACACGGTATGCGTGAAGTGCGGTACTATCGGGGAGTTCAAGCACGCGACGATCGAGCGGCTGCTGCGCGCGATTAGCCAGGAGGTATCGGGCGAGATCGTTGGGCACCGTCTCGATGTTTTCATCTCGTGCACCGATTGCGATGATCCCGTCCGCTGGCCTGTGGAGGCTGAATACGGTCACAAGGGGCATTAGAAAGAGGAGAACGGTTTGGACAACTCCGGGTTCATGGGGACGGGCACGGGTTTGGTGTACTGTGTGGTCATCCAACGGTCTCGCAGAGGCAGGCGCCTAGCCTAATCGTCAATTTCGATGTCAGTGGCGCCTGGCCAGTCGGGATCTTTAACTTCGATCATAGTAGAAAAAGTATAGTCCGATGCTCCCCCCCATCGTTCAGGGCAAGACCCCTTTTCTATTATCTTGGCATTCCACTTCCCTGTGCCTGACGTCGTCCTCCTCTTTGTCAGTCGGCGTGGAAGAGTAGAAAAAGACAGTCTGACGTTCGGCGGAACTCCGGGAAGCGAATCCACTATCGAGAACACATCATCTGAGGGGGGAGATCTCATGAACTCGTCTATGGATTTCTGATGCGCTCGCAAGCCTATTATCGGAGCACCGTTGCAAACGGTGTTCTTTGGAGTGCTTATATAGATAACTTCGTACCCACTAATTACATCGGGAACGTTTTCAACCCAGATGTCATCATAATCGGTAGCCAGTGTAGGTCTGTGCCAGTAGTCGTAGTCGTCCTGTGTCGCGGCGTCAGACCCCGGTGAGTCTCCAGCAGCTTCAGCGGCAGGCATTGGCGCAGAGCCGCAGCCTGCGCTGACCGCGCAGGCGAAAGCCGTTAGGCCCACGATAACGAACGTGGTGATTTCCACGCCCCGGACATGCCTGCGCTGTATCAAATTCTCATCTTTCTTCAGTCTTCAGTAACACATGCAAGCGGTACCCCACTAAGTGTCCATGTTCCAGATCCGAAGCCTTGGAGCGATCCACTCATGGCACTCGATAGCGAATACTGGCTCCCTACGCAACTATGGAACAGTACTCTGTTCTGCGAGACCCAGGCCTGTCCTACCCCATTCCGATAAATCCTCGCTCCGCTCGCAGTTACAGTGCTGCTGAATCCGTTCTGCCAACCGGCATTGCGATTGGCGTTCTCAAACGTTACGCTTGTATCTACGTCGCTCTTGAGATGAGTGCCAGTCGCATCTGGTGAACTTTCGCACTGATATTGGCTGAAGTTCAGGTTCGAGATTTTGCCTACACACATATGCCACCGAGAATTTGTACAAGTGTTCGTGAAGTAGTATTGGGCACCTTTCGAGAAGGTAACTTCTTTAAACTTCTGCGGCTGCAAACCTACTGAATCATCTGTCCAACCAATGAAGCCTCCACCATCTTCAAATTTCATTCCACTCTGCAGAAGGAAATCATCGTCTGTGACCGTATTGTTAAGGACCGCGCTCCACCTGTCCTGATTTGTGCCAATCTTTGAAGGACTTGTTATAAATACGCCTTGCGCGTTGTCATCCGTGTATTTCCCTGCGTCGCCGTTCTGGAATGTCACGAATCCTCTAATTGGCGAGCTGCTAGTTCCGCTCGCAGCCCAAGGCTCCGGGCAGCCGCGCTCATGTCTTTCCTGATTCTAGGCGTTATCCCTGTCAGCGATGGTCTGTTTGTCTAAAGATACATTCGAGAAGCTTAACCTGAAGTCTGAGGGAACGCTTGGAAGAGCCTTGATCTTCTTTTCCAATGCGATTGTGTCGGGCGGATTCAACAAGAATTCATCCAGCGAACTGTGCGTAGTATGCAGAGACATTGTTGCCTCAAAAGTACACGCTCTACTCTTTGGCGTGCTAATGTGGTCTACATTGAAGCCACCGATGGTTCGTGGAAAATCTGCTACCCAGAGATCGTCGTAGTCCAGATCGAGCACTGGGACGTCTACTACTCCAACCGGCCCGATCTCATCACTATCTGACTCCAGATCGCCGGGTGGATCTCCTGATTCCTGCTCATCGCCGGTTTGTGGCGTTTCGTCTGCAGTCCCATCAGCGTACGTGACGCTGGCCGATATTCCCAATGTCAGAAAGACAACCACGACGACCAACTGGACTATCTTCTTCATGTCTAACTCTTCTCCGTTATACCGTTTCAGCGTGATGATGACGCATAGTCTTCAGACAGCCCCTCAACGTTCCGCCTGATCCACTCCCAACCCATCAGCGACCTGACCCCGTGCGGGATCGGATTCCAAGCTGCTCAGGTAGGCGTTTACAGCCTCCACCTTCTCCTCCACACTCCCGTACACTCGGCCTTCCACCCACCTCCGCACCTCCTCAAACACACGCTCGGCAGGGTTCAACTCGGGACTGTACGCAGGCTGTACCACGGTCGTCACTCCCGCCACGCTCCTCACCCACTCGCTGCGATGACTGCTGGCGCCGTCCCACACCAACGCCCTCACCTGTGTGTGTCGCCTCATACCCAGTACCGCACGCGCCACCGTCTCAGAATCCATCGAGTCCATCCACACCCACTCCAACCTACCTCGCACAAACTCCACCACCAGGAACAGGTACTTCCACTCGTACACCAACTGCAGTCGCTGAACCACCTTCACTCCACGAACTCCCCACACCCGGCGCACCATCCCCCTGAGTTCCGCCCTCATCTCGTCGGCAAACCCGATCAACGTTCCGGGACTCACTCCCGATCGCAGAAGTGACCGACCAAGTCCCCCTTTTTCCAAGACTCCTGTGCTTCAACGTCAGCCTTCTCGTGTCTACTCCTCGGCACCTTCGGTGAACATCCCAACCTCTCAAGCACTCCGTAGATGCTGTTCCCCTTGAACCTCACACCATACTCGGACTCCACCCAGTCGGAGATCTCTCCGGCGGTCCTGAATCGTCCGCTCCAGACCTCCTCAACCAGTCTCTCCTCCTGGTCTGAGTTCAGATAGCGCGGCTGCCCCACTCCTCCCATTCTGCGGGACACCACCTCGTTCAGACCGCCATCCCTGTACCACTCGACCCATCTCTGCGCACTGCGGTAGTGGACACCCACGGCTTCAGCCGCCGCCTTGATCTGCCAGCCACTGCGTATCAGCCACAGCCCGTGCAGCCGGGTACGAACACTGACATCTCTCTGGGAGAGGTAGGCCTCCTTCAGTGCTGTCGGGGTATCGCCCTCATGCCACTGCATCCTCAACGGGCGTCCGATCATCTGCTGCCCTCCAACGCCTGGGTTGGATCGAGCATAGACGAAGTATCAGACTCCGACCAGTTCCTTCATGCTGCCATCAGCTTGAAACGATATTAGCGTTTTGAGCGGATGCCCAAGTTAGAGTACGTCGCGGTGGGCATGACCGTCAATTGGCGCGGATGGCTGTCAGGACAATCGCATCTTAATCTCGTTGGAAACTGCCGAGTCAGTCAGTTATTCACACACCATTGGACGAAAATGTAGGTGTTCAGCCAGCATGTTCTCGACGTTTGGCAACCCACGTCAACTAGAACCGGATGTTAACGTGGAATAGCATCCAGGTGCTGATGGTATTATGCGACCAAGCGCTTTTCTTGGAACATTAGCGCTGTTTAGATGCGATTGCCCTGTCATTCTTA
>DAOUHG010000182.1:0-9761 GCA_034428835.1 Dehalococcoidia bacterium | reverse complement strand
CCCTGGGAAACCCAGTTCAATCGCGCCCTGGCCAGACTGCGAGCCATTCCACTCCCAGCCTGACAGCGGCCGTCTGCAACCGGCCCGCCAACCTCACCCACCAGCTACCCCAACGTCACCCAAACTCGCCCCAGACCGGCCCCAGACCGGCCAGTGAGCGTCTTCTGCTTGTCCTGTCCCGCGCTGGGGAACTCCACATGACCGTAGCCAACCGCTCTCCGGCGCCAACTGTCCAAAATCTACCGGACAATCGCTCCTCCATGTCCCTTATCTCCCGTTCCGCCACCCCCACCACCCCCACCCCGTTCGGTGGATTCGGGCTAAGACGGGCCAGCTGAGTCGGAACGGAGAGTTGGCGAGATCCTGTCACAGGCGGTCGGTCCACGGCAGAACTCGGGCCAGCGACTGGGCCGAGGCATCAGTACCTGCATTGAGCGGACCGCACAGCTCCCGACCGTGGGCGACTGAGTTGTGACCCCTTCTTCGTATTGCCTCCTAACCTGGAACAGATCCCGGCTAATTCGGAAAGTTGACAAGATAAATGCGCTAGACTACCTTAGCGTTAAGTTTATTCTGGATGAGTAGGGGGGGGATACGAGGTGATGCAATGGATCAAAGTCTCGCCGTTCCTGATGTTGGCCACTGTCGTTGTGGTGCTCATGGCCTGTGGCGCCGCTGAGGAGCCCTCGGCGCCAGCAGCGCCAGTGCCGGCTGCGCCAGCCCAAGCAGCCCCAGCGGTCCCAGCGTCCGCACCTATCGCACCTGCTGCACCCGCGCAGCCTGGACCAGCGGCACCTGCTGCGCCAGCGGCACGCGCTGCGCCAGCGTCGGCACCCGCACCCGTCGCGACCTCTCAGCCCGCCTCTCGTCCGATACCACAACCGCCGACAGGCCCTCAGGTCGGTGGAATCATCCCTATGGCCGCTGCTTTTACTATGGCAACCAGGCAGGTCCATAGTTACGGGTATATTCTCGACATGACTTTGGATCCGCTGATGAACAATCTTGTGGAGTGGAATCCCGAGACCGCAGACCTCAATGACATCAGGGGGGACCTAGCGGAGAGCTGGGAACTGGGGGGGGATGGTACGACTTGGACCTTCCGCCTACGTGAGAACGCCCGGTGGCATGACGGCGTGCCCGTCACCGCCGCCGATGTGGTGTTCAGCCTGCACAGCATGATAGATCACGAAACCGTGTTGGACAAGCAAGGCAACGCGATTTTCGCGGGTCGGGGATTGTCCGGGAACGTTAGGAAAACCCGTACCTACGCCGAATGGCCGGAATGCTGCCGTGAGATAGATGACAAAACCGTAGAGATACGGACCAAGTTCTTCTCGGCAACCTTCATTCCCACCCTTGCTCTTGCTACCAATAATATAATGGCCAAGCACACGGTGCTGGATGAGGGAAAGATACAAACCATGGCCGAGTGGGAGGACCTAAACGGCTCAGGCCCCTTTAAGCTTACAAGCTTTGACCCGGACGTCTCGGCTGAGTTCGTCAAGAACGAGAATTATTTCAAGGAAGGGTACCCACGCATTGACGGCATGAAACACTTCCCTATTTTGGACGCCGGCACCTTAGTAGCGGCCTTCAAGACGGGACAGGTTCTGATGAGCAACGGCATGGTTACCAAATTGAACGTTGCGGAAGCGCGAAAGCTCGGGGAAGACATGGAGGGGGAACTCACGGTGCACTGGGGAGGCCCCTCTCTGATGTACGGTATGGTGATAAACACGACGAAGGCACCCTTCGATGACGTGAGGGTGAGGCGGGCAGTCGGGCTTGCGATCCACCGCCAGGCTATCATCGAGATCGTCGGCAGCGGGATACACCTGCTGGGCACCCCCATCCCACCGGGGATGTGGTACAGCTACACCAATGAAGATGCGGCCCAAATTCCCGGATTCAGAGAGTCGGAGCCAGGCGTCAAGCATCCCGATGATATATCTGAGGCCAAGGCGCTCCTGAAAGACGCCGGCGTGCCTGAAGGGATTGAAGTCACTCTCTCGGCCAGGACCTCCGCCTCTACCTCACAGCAAGCTGAGATAGTGGCTGACCAGCTCAGGAGGTTCTTGGGCTGGGATGTCAACCTCAGGATCATGGAGAGCGCTGCCGGCCTCGAAGCCTACGCCGCCGGGGACTTTCAACTCGCCGTCCAGTCGACCGCTCTCGCTCTGACGGACCCTGATGAGGCCCTTAAGCGGTACATTCCGGGTGCGATAGCCACGTATACAGCAGGGGGGAAAGGACCCGGGGGAGAGGAAAGATACTACGTCGTCGAAGGGATCCAAGAACTCTATGATACCCAGGCGAGAGAGAAAAACGAGGAAAAGAGGCGGGCCCTGGTCCAAGAGGCGAGCGACATACTCCTGAATGTAGACAACGTCTACCCGGGAATACTGTGGGAAATGAGACACTGGCCGGTGCACAACAGCATCCATGGCTTCAACGTGCACGCCACCATCTATGCCCATCTGAAGCAGGAGACACTCTGGTGCGACCCGGCGTGTAGATGATCCCAAGCCAAGACCCACGGCTTGGCTTGGTCGCGGCGGACCGTAAACGCAGAACGCACCTTCAGCCTCGGTTGGGGGTCTTGTTCTACCCCTTGTGTAGGCCAGAGGGACTCCCGGCTTCCAGGACGTTTTTGGGAGCCGGTCCTATTTCTCAAGGTTGCAACGTGTCCCCCCGCCATCTATTAGCGCTCGTCAAGCCCTCGTTGCCGGTTGTTAACACGAACCTCCTATTCCGGGTAGGGCGGACATGATCATCGACAATCACGTTCACGTTTTCCCCGACCAGGCCGGGGCAGCGGGCTACCCGGATGCGGCGACCTTTACACTCAGGCACCAGGCCGCGGTTCCGAGATTCTGGGGACGGATGGTCGCCAGCCACGAGGATCCCAGATACGCCCCAGGTCCGGATGAGGATGTCGGCTTCCGCGTTGGGAAGTATGGACGTTTCCACTGGACGAAGCACGGAGAAGACTGCTGGCTCCAGCGAGGTCCAGCGGCACTGGAAAAGCTCGAACACACTCCGGAACAGATGCTTGCCCACATGGACTCCGCGGGTGTGGACAAGGCGGTAATCCTAGCGGACTACATAGAAAGCAACTATGGCAGAGAAGTCTACTTCGACGACGTCATCAAGCGGTACTCTGACCGGTTCATGGCCACCGTGGCTATCGATTACGATATCACCAAGGCTGAAGAGTACCTTCAGGGAGAGATCAGAAAACTGACCAAGGCCGTGGAGGAGTCAGGTTTCAGAGGCCTGCACACCCATGTGGCGCGAGGCCAGTCCGTAGACGATGTTCGTTGCGACCCCCTGTGGAGAGAGGTGGCACGCTTAGGGATCCCGGCTTACATGAACACCGGTAGAAACTCCAAGACTAACTACATGGAGGAGATCCAAAGTATCGAGAACGTCCTACGGAAGCACCCGGAAGTGAACGTTATTGACTGCCATCTAGGCAATAACATTCGCCACCCCAGGGACCCAGATTACGTGGACAATCCGAGGGAGTTCTTCTCCTTATTCAATTTGGGCCGCTTCCACTTGGAGGTGGGATACGTCTTGGCGTACGAGAACTGGATGGTATGGGGGAGGGAGTTCGAGTACCCATATCCGCGCCACGAGCAGATTATCAAGACCATCTATGAGAACTTTGGCGCCGGCGTAATGGTGTGGGGTTCTGACATGCCCTGGACCATGAGAACCTGCACGTACCAGCAGAACCTTGACCTCATCAGACTCCACACCGACTTCATGACCGAGGAGGATCGGAAGCTGGTCATGGGCGGCAACGTGGCGAGGCTCTTTAGGGTTGACTAGCCGAAGAGCAACTTACTCGTACTGCTCAACACCACCGGACCCGACAGCACGGAGGCACCAGAGGCAAGGCGAGCGAGAAAGAACCTCGCTGTGGAGAGTTCGTTAGAGATGCTGGTCAGTGGCGCAGGAGAGCTATGCAAGCTTACATAGGGAAAAGACTCCTCCTGTTCATCCCCACGTTTATACTGGTCACCGGTTTGGTATTTATTGTCTTGCGTCTTGTCCCGGGCGATCCGGCGATCATGCTCCTTGGGGGAAGCGAGGGAGAAGAAGAGTACACTCAAGAAGCGCTTGCCGCAAAGCAGGCTGAGCTGGGAACGGATAGGCCAATTGCCGTCCAGTATGGGAAATGGATATGGAACATGCTCCATCTGGACTTTGGCACATCGTACTTCTCCAATAAGCCTGTTTACCAACGGGTGTCGAAGAAATTCCCTGTTACCTTGGAGCTGACCGTCATCGCCATGCTTCTAGGCAGCGCAGCAGCCGTGCCTCTGGGAGTGATTTCCGCCATAAAACAGGACACCTTGGCCGACTACGCTGGGAGAATCATAATGATCGCCGGGATTGCCCTTCCCAACTTCTGGATTGCCATCATGATAATATTCCTACTCGTCCTCTGGTTCGACTGGCTGCCTCCACGGGGCTACGTCAACCTGTGGGACGATCCAGTGACAAATCTGCAACAGGTCATCTTTCCTGCCATCGCTCTGGGCTTTTCCAACATGGCTTTCATAGGCCGGGTGACCCGCTCCTCCATGCTGGAGGTACTGCGTGAGGACTACATCCGGACAGCCCGGTCTAAGGGTCTGAGGGAGCAAGTGGTAGTCTTCCGGCACGCCCTCAGGAACGCCCTAATGCCTGTGGCCACCGTTGCTGGCTACGACCTAGGCCGGCTCATCGGGGGCACGGTGATTATTGAGGTAATCTTCTCGGTGCCCGGGCTGGGCAGGCTCCTGATTGATGCCGTCTTGCGACGGGACTTCCCCATGATTCAGTCCATAATCGTGCTCATAATAGTGTTCGTGTTGGTCTTGAACATGATCCTCGATCTACTCTACGCATGGCTGAACCCGAGAATCCGATACACTTAGTCAGTACTGTACCTCGCACTGGTGGACAGAATGAGTAAGAAGCCAGGATATCCAGCGGCCGTTCCGGAGCGAGCCACGGGAGGCTTGAGGCCAAGGCGCGCCAAATGGCATCAGGTTGGCGGATTCTTCAGGCGAAAGCCTTTGGGCGGCTTCGGGGCGGTAGTGGCCGTAATTCTCGTACTGGTGGCCATCTTCGCCAACTTCGTCGCAACTCACGACCCCAAGCACACCAGACCAGAGTTCGTCCGTGCCAATCCCAGTTCGGAGGCTTGGTTTGGAGGCGACAGTTTGGGCCGTGACTCGTTCAGCAGGGTCGTTCATGGCACAAGAACCTCCCTGTACGTGGGCATACTAAGCTCGCTAATCGGCGGCGCGATAGGCTTGGCAGTGGGTGTCGCCAGCGCCTATTTCGCAGGGCTGACCGACCTCACTGTCCAGAGAATCATAGATGCTATGATGTCCGTCCCCTCCATCATTCTGGCCATCGCTATGTTGGCCGCCCTCGGGGCGTCCGTCAACAACGTTGTGATTGCCCTAAGCATCATATACGTTCCCAGTACAGTACGAGTCGTCCGCTCCCAAGCCCTGGCTATCAAGGAGATGGACTACGTGATGGCCGCCAGATCGGTGGGGGCGGGACACTGGCGCATCATGATCGGCCACATGGTCCCCAACTGCTTTGCGGTGTGGATAGTTATTTTAACCTTCCACCTGGGAACTGCGATCATTACCGAGGCATCTCTCAGCTTTCTCGGAATCGGCTCTCCACCTGATGTACCAACCTGGGGAGGCATGTTGCGTGAGGGGGCGGACCAGATAAGGCTACAGCCCTACATGTGGTTGTTCCCCGGGGCGGCGATAGCCATCGTAGTCTTCGCCTGGAATCTGCTGGGAGATGCGCTGCGCGACGTATCGGACCCGCGGCTGCGTGGCAGCGGATAAGGCCACTTGCGGTTCTCCCAGCCACGTTCCACGCGGTGTCGGATCAAGACGGCTCTTGAAGCGTGGCAGCCGCATCAGAGAGAGGAGAACTCATGGGAAGTCCCATATCGCCAGAGGTTGTTCACCACCTGCAGACGGTGGCGGACCCCACTTTGTCGCCGGACGGAGTGCGTCTGGCCTACACCCTCTCGCGGGTGGATCAGGAACGGACGGGGACGCGGTCGTGCATCATTGTGATGGAGCTGGACTCCGGCCGATCCAACGAGTTTACTCAGGGCACCAGCGATTCAACACCAAGGTTTGCCCCCGATGGCCGGACCCTCGCCTTCCTTAGACCCGACAGCTCGAGGCGCCGCCAGGTCTGGCTTATCGGAATCGCCGGTGGTGAAGCCAGGCAGCTGACCAATGCGCCGGGCGGCGTCTTCGACTTCGCTTGGTCCCCGTACAGCGACAAGATAGTGTTCTCCGCTGACGTCGACCCGGACGCGCCGCCGGACGGCAAGCGTCCACCCGCGAAGCCCAAGGTTCGGGTGGTGCGACGGATCCGATACCGGCATGACACCCGTGGCTGGCGCGGTGACCAGCACCTTCACCTGTTCGTGGCGGAAGTAGCGGGCGGCGGAGCGCGACAGCTTACTGAGGGCGACTGGGACGACCTGGCTCCGGCGTGGTCTCCCGATGGGTCCCGCATCGCATTCATCTCCGGCCGCCGGCAGGACCGCGACCAGCGTACAACCTCAGAAGTGTACGTGGTGCCGGCCGGCGGCGGGCACCCCCAATGCTGGTCCGACGACTTGTCAACCGTGGGAGCGGTGGCTTGGTCACCCGACGGAGAACGCCTCGTGGCCGTGGGCTCAGGACCCGAGGGAATGGCCATCTCGCAGGGCTGGCTGTACATCCTGGATGCCACTAGGCCACCTCGTCGCCTGATCGACGATTCTCTGGCGATTGATCCATGCTTCCAGACCATCAACCGTCCGACGGAGCTACGGTGGACCCCTGACGGCCGACTCACCTTCCTGGCGGATCGTCGGGGACAGTCGTGGCTGCTGGAGGTCTCGGTGGACGATGGCTCCTCCCATGCCCCATGGGGTGGTGGATGCCAGAGTACGGCCCTAGCGGTGGACAAGAATGCTAGGACGGCCGTTGCCCTTTCTTCCTCTCCTTCCTCACCGGGCGACTTGTACCGGATAGACCTCCATACTTACGCCACGAAGCAGTTGACGCACTACAACGAGGAATACTTGAGCCAGAACCCGCCAGCGCGGTTCGAGAAATTCAGCATCCAAAGAGGCGGCCTGGAGGTAGAGTGCCGCCTGTTTCTGCCTCTCGATTTCGACCCGACTCGGCGGTACCCTCTGGTGATGGATATTCACGGCGGTCCCAACCGGGCCTTTTACGATTCCTTTGTTCCGTTGCAGCAGGTGTTGGCCACATCGGGATACTTGGTGCTGGCAGCAAATCCGAGAGGGTCCTCCACGTACGGAAACGACTTCGTGATGGCGGGGGTGGAAGACTGGGGTGGGGGAGATTATCTGGACCTAATGGAGGCCGTTGACCAAGTCGCCAAGAGACCCTACGTCGATATCAGCCGCATGGGGGTGCATGGGTACAGCTATGGCGGGTTTATGAGCGCCTGGACGGTGGGTCACACCGACCGGTTCCAGGCGGCGGTGGTGGGTGCACCTTGCATCGACCTGTACAGCATGTACGGAACCTCGGATCTCGGCGCCAGCTGGGGAGAGGAGCAGTGGGGTGGATCGATTGTCGACGCCGCCGAGGCGCTGGCCGAACGCTCTCCAATCAGGTATGCCGCCAATGTGAACACCCCCGTTCTCTTGCTCCACGGAGAGGCAGACGCCCGGATTCCCATCGCGCAGAGCGAAGAGTTCTTCGTGGCGCTCAAGCGGCTGGGAAAGGAGGTCGAACTGGTGCGGTTCTCCAACAGCTCTCATTCATTCACGCGCTCGGGCCACCCCAAGATGCGGGAGGAGTACCTGGCGCGTACGTTGGAGTGGTTCGACAGATGGCTGTGCTGAGGACCACAGACAGAGCTAATACCCCATCCGAAAAGGCACGAATGCGGGGAGGCATCAGTGACGGTGAAAGTGCGTACGGAAGCTGACTCGCGCCAGTATCATCGAATCCGACAAGGCCGCTGACGGGCAGCATCTGAGCGAGTTGCAGCTAGCCCCGAGGCGGACCAGTGACACGCTCTCTCGCACCGAGCACTTGGGCCACGCGTTCGGCCACTATGAGCTCTTCACCCGGCTGCATAGTGTTCGGGGTGATATTGATACCCTTATCTGCACGCCTCACCACTATGCGCGGGTCACCCTCCCCCAGCTCCTGAATGACCTGCTCCTCGGTCTTGGTCGTGGCTTCGGTGTTCCACTCCAAATGGGTCACAGGCACACCTTCTGGCATGGTACCGCTGCCGGAAGGCGCGGATGTGGGCGGGGCTGGTTGGCGGTACGCCTGGACTCCCGGCACCTTGGACAGCGCCTCCACCATGTACGCGGTCCGCTCCTCCCAGCCAGAGAGTTCAGCCTGCTCGAACTCCTTCACCGAGAACAGTTCTAGGGCCGTGACCAGACCTATGACCTCTTCCTTGCCCACTTTCGGCGGCCGTCCGACGCCGTGGTTCGGGTTGGAGTTCATGGCGCAGGCCTCGATCAGGTCTCTGCGTCCCAGTACCAGTCCTGTACTTTGAGGTCCTCGAAT
Source organism: Dehalococcoidia bacterium (assembly GCA_034428835.1). Taxonomy (GTDB): domain Bacteria; phylum Chloroflexota; class Dehalococcoidia; order Lucifugimonadales; family UBA1123; genus VXRN01. The sequence continues at coordinate 1,161 of DAOUHG010000182.1, read as the reverse complement.
GCCCTTGCCACCGCTGAATATCGTCAGGTCCGCCCCCATGTCGTACCAGCGCCGCAGCGCACTGAACGGCGGAAACTCGGCTGCAGCGTCCACAATCACGGGCACTCCGTGCCTCTGTCCGATGTCGATCACCTCTTCGATGGGCAAGTCCGAGGGTGGCGAGTAAGCGACAAAATGCACTATGGCTGCTGTATGGTCGCCGATAACCGACTCGATGTGGTAACGCTGAGTCTGCCTTGCCAAGCCCACTTCGATCAGTTTTGCGCCTGCCAGCCTGATCATGAGCTCATAGAAGTTCCTCTGGGTCACTTGTATGATTACTTCATTCTTCATGCCTTTGGTATTGGGGAGCTGGTGGACCCTGGCATTGCTCTTGCCAGTCATGCACGCAGCTACGCTGATGGTGATGCCCGCCGCGGCGCCCGCCGTAATATAGGCGGCCTCCACTCCAGCCATCTCCGCCACCCGACTGCCCGCCTTGTCCAGCAACTCGCTCAGCCTCACGTAGGAGCGACTTGCCTCCTGCATGGCCTCCAGCACCTCTGGCCGCATGATTGAGCCGCCGACATCGGTGGCGTTCCCCGCGGCGTTGATGACAGTCCTGACCCCCAGCCTTTCGTAGACCACCATAGTCCTGACACTCCTTCTAGCCTAGCGCAGCCTCGGAAGAACCTTCGCGCTCAAATGCAACAGGCATCGGTCTCGATGGCAGATATGATACCGGGAGCTAGGCGGGGTGACAAACAGGGCAATCGCACCCATATCCACCACCTAACCCCGAATCCACCGAGCTGTGTCAAGGGCGGGCGGATAACAGACCCCCGGGGCGGCGGGAAAGTGTACCATCTGGGTGTCGAAGACCAGCATAAATGTCCGCTCTGAATGAACTGGGACTGGGGTCGGAGGTCAGTCCGAGGACGGCATGTTGGCGGTCTGTCTGCTCTGCTTCAGACGGTAGCTCTCACCGTTCATAGCCAGGATGTGCACATGGTGTGTCAGTCTGTCCAGCAGCGCGCCGGTCAGTCTCTCCGATCCGAACACATCGGTCCACTCGTCGAACGGCAGGTTGGTGGTCACAAGCACCGAGCCCCTCTCGTATCGCTGGCTGAAGACCTCGAAGAGCAGCTCCGCTCCGGTCTTCGACAGGGGAACGAAGCCCAG
>DAOUHG010000181.1:0-1794 GCA_034428835.1 Dehalococcoidia bacterium | reverse complement strand
AAATACGCTGGAATGCGTCCGCCCGGCCTGAATCTACTGTTCTGGCCATTCCACGTTACCAGCACTGTTGACCTGCGTGAGGAAGTCATGGACATCCCGCGGCAGACCAGCATTACGCTGGATAACGTGCCGATCGGCATCGACTTCCTCGTCTATATGCGCATTATGGAAGATCAGGCGGAGAGGCCGGTTCTCGAAGTAGTGGACCACCACTCCGCCGTCGTTGGCATGGCGACCACAACCCTCCGCGCCGTCATCGGAGAGATGAACTTGGACGATGTCCTCTCTCAGCGAGAGCGCATCAACGAAGCTCTCCGTTTGAAGCTCGACGAGGTAACTGGGCGCTGGGGCATCAAGGTGACTCAGGTAGAGATAAGCGAGATCGAACCGGCACGGGACATTCAGGCAGCTATGAATCGGCAGATGTCAGCTGAACGTGTCCGCCGCGGCGCTGTCATCGAGGCCGAAGGCATGCGACAGGCGGCCATTACGGTCGCGGAAGGTGAGAAGCAGGCTGCCATTCTGCGCGCCGAGGGTCACCGCCAGTCCGAGATCCTCACAGCTGAGGGCGACCAGCAGGCCGCTGTTCTCCGCGCAGATGGGTTCGGTACCTCGCTGGACAGGATTCACCGGGTGGCAGAGCACATAGACTCCAACACACTGAGTCTCCAGTATTTCGAAACTCTCAAAGCGTTGGGATCAAGCTCCAGCACGAAGTTCATCTTCCCGATGGAATTCACAAAACTGTTGAGTCCGTTTATCAGCGCGACGTCCGGCGGCGAGGCACTGTCGGTCAGGGGACGATGACGAGGCCTTACTCACGGGTTCGATTCGCAGTAATTGATTAGCGACTTCGGCTGAGGCGTTACGGTTGGCTGGGCATATTCTCATACTCCGGCTATGTGTACGGACAGAGACCCTCCATCCTGTGAGCCCGCCGACCTTATCGCCGAGGTAGACCGACTGCAGGGTCACAACGCGAGTTTGACCGAGGCCAACAAGGAGTTGCGCAGGCAGCTCGCCGCCGCCCAGAGGTCCGGCAAGCGTCAGGCGGCGCCGTTCTCCAAGGGTGGGCGGACCGACAAGCCCAGACGTCCCGGCCGAAAGCCGGGTATAGGGTCGTTCAGCTACCGCAAGCCGCCGTCTCCAGATGAGGTCACCGAGCCGCCTGTGGACGTGGAGGTGGCCGGGGACAGTTGCCCGGGATGTGGAGGCAGACTCGAGTATGAGGGAGTACAGGTTGCATACGTGACCGATATTCCGCCGATCCCCAGACCGCAGGTGACAGAGTACAGGGTGCAGGTGTGTCAGTGTCGTGGCTGCGGTAAGCGGGTCCGGGGCCGTCATCCCGACGTTGCGCCGGACCAGTACGGGGCAAGCGCCCATCGAGTTGGCAGACGGGTTATGGCTGCGGCGCATGTACTGCACTATGGAGTGGGTATTCCGGTGCGGAGGGTTCCCGTCGTGCTCAGAGCGCTGACCGGTGTGGAGCTGAGCCAGGGTGCGATCACCTAGGACGCGCTGCGACGCGCCAGGGGTGCGGTGGGGGATGCGTACCAGAGGCTTCGGGAGTCGGTGCGTGAGAGCGCGGTGGTCCACACCGACGACACTGGATGGCGAGTGGACGGTGAGGGCGCCTTCCTGATGGCGTTCGAGACCGAAGATGCCACGGTGTACCAGGTGCGTGCTCGTCACCGCAACGAAGAGGTGAGAGAGGTGGTGCCGTCGGAGTATGGAGGAGTGATGGTGACGGACAGGGGACGGAGCTACGATGCACAGGCTCTGTCGGGTGTG
>DAOUHG010000180.1:0-2868 GCA_034428835.1 Dehalococcoidia bacterium | reverse complement strand
GTGCTGCTACATTTGCAAGGATGTTGCCCCGACGCATTGAGAATGAGCTGCATGGTCTGCTCGCCGAATACCCCGCCGTTGCACTGCTTGGACCCAGACAGGCGGGAAAGACCACGCTTGCGCTCGAGGTCGCAAAAACGGCGGACTCGGTGTACCTCGACCTTGAGTCGCACGCGGACCGGGCCAGGCTGACCGACGCTGAGCTCTACCTGTCGGACCACGAAGAACGGCTGGTGGTCCTGGACGAGGTACACCGCGCGCCTGACCTGTTCACGAGTCTGCGCGGACTGATCGATAGTGGAAGACGGAGAGGAAGACGGTCGGGACGCTTTCTGCTGCTGGGGTCCGCGTCGATGGACCTGCTGCGACAGTCCGGGGAGTCGCTGGCCGGGCGGATCGCCTATCTTGAACTCGGCCCCCTGGACGCTCTCGAGGTGGATCGAGGAGAGCGGGACCGGCTGTGGACACGGGGAGGGTTCCCGGACAGCTACCTGGCCGACGACGGCGGCCGTAGCCTCCGATGGCGCGACAACTTCATTCGCACCTACCTGGAGCGGGACGTCCCTCAACTGGGCCCGCGCATTCCCACAGAGACCCTCAGACGGTTCTGGACGATGCTGGCCCACTCGCAGGGTGGAACGCTCAATATGGCGGCCCTCGCGCGAGGCCTGGGAGTCGACGGCAGGACCATCTCCGGGTACCTGGACCTGATGGTCGACCTCCTCCTGGTGCGCCGGCTCACGCCCTGGCGCCAGAACGTCGGTAAGCGGCTTGTGAAATCACCGAAAATCTACGTCCGGGACAGTGGTGTCGTACATGCCCTGCTCGGCCTGGAGTCCAAGGAAGACGTGCTCGGCCATCCGGTAGTCGGGTCAAGCTGGGAGGGTTTCGTGGTTGAGACGCTGGTGTCGGTAGCCCCCGGTCGCACCGTTGCCACCTTCTACCGTGCGTCTGGCGGAGCCGAGATCGACCTTCTGCTGACCCTGCCGGGAGGGGACACATGGGCGATTGAGGTCAAACGGAGCCTGAACCCCCGACCCAGGCGCGGGTTTCACAGCGCATGCGCCGATGTTGGACCGGAGGCAAAGTTCGTGGTCTACCCGGGAGAGGAGCGGTTTATGGTCACCAGGGACGTTGAAGCAATTGGACTCGTAGACATGGCGGAGGAGGTGCGCGGCGCGACGTCGGGACTCACAGCATACCGGAGTCAAGAATCAGGCTGAGACGACGCGACGGCAGCACCCTGAGCATGCGGGACAGCTGATCGATTGTCACCTTCCTGTCCTGGACCGATTCCTTCAGGACCTCCACGGCGGCCTCCCGGCCGATAAGGCGCTCAAACCTGAAACAGTCCACTATAGTCCTGGAAGGGGTGGTGATACGGCCCGGTACTCCCTCGAACGACATGTTCTCGATTCCGTGGCTCCACGCAGATCCACTGAACCGAACCAGTTGTATCCCCTGGTTCGCCAGCACGGGAGGCCTGGCCTTGTGTGCGATGGCGATCCATACCTGGTGGGGAAGCTGAGTCCCAATCTCGTACACCTGCAGAGCAGAGAGGAGACAGACTATCGCAGATGGGACCCGGGCGCAGACCGAGGCCACTGAGTAGCGTTCTGTAGGTTCAGCGTCCACAAGCCGGTACAGTCCCCAGCCGACACGCTCGACGGTGTTTTCCGACTCCATTCGTCGAAGTTGATGATATGTTACTCCAAGTCTGTCCAGTTGGCTGGGACGAAAGAAGTTGCCGATGCCCGCACGGGAGAGATGGTCCTGGTTGAGTTCGACTGTCATTGCGCAACGCCTCCATCTGCATTGTAATGTGGCGGTAACCCTCGGTAAATTCATGTTGGCATTTTATTCATAAGTGCCGATGTTTTCTAGTCCGAACCACGGCAGTCCTGCCACCGATTCAGAAGAAATGCAGGACAGTCCCATGGAGTCTTCCAACCAGGTCGCCCAGATCGCGCTGGAGACCGGCGAGGTCATCCTGCACGTGCTCCTCGATGATGTCCCAGATGTAGTCACCAGAAGACTTGTTCCTGTGGGTGGCCGCAAGGTAGAGTTGCTTATGCTGGATCTCAGTGTGCGACAGGCCCACGTAGTGTTTCTTCTGCCTATACTTCTCTGTCGTCTTCGGGCCGCTTGCCCTGTCGGTTTCGCGTGGATCCGTCGACTCGGCTTCTTCCTCTGGTATCCGCAAGTTGGTCATTTACTCTTCGTGTGGATTCAGTAAAAGAGTCCCCTCGACCGGCGCATCCACTGGGGAAGCGGCCATCCACCACACATCCATACGACGGGATGCCTTACCATATTTGAACCGGACGAGTTCCGACTGTCCCATTGACGTTGGTGGAGACCACTCGCCCAACGTAATTCAACAGCGAGCAACCATCACCTGCTCGGGAATCTCATTCTTGCGTCTGCGATGGAGCTGTCGGAACTGTGACCGGCCGGGTGGACTGGGCTAACTTTGCTTCAAATAACGCGTCGGAGGCCGTAATGCTGGACGTGAGATCATTATCGACCGAGGAGCTGTGGCAGACTGCCGACCGCATCAAAAAGGAACTGGAACGGCGACAGAAGGAGTTGAAACGGACCTGCGCCCACCCTGAGTACGTCGCCATCATGTACATGCGTCCCGGGGCCACATACAGCGGCTGCAGAGTCTGTCAGAAACCTGCCCCCGAGTCAAGATCATAGAAGCAGAGTCTTCCGTCTTCGCAGACGACGGAAACTGGGTACGGCACGATAAGTAAGCCTTGCGTGCGCCAAGCAGGTTTTCACCTGTCAAAAACGCCACAGCATGTCTCAGCCGACTATTCAGTGAAGGGATGGCGGTTCCTCAAGGATGGCGAGAACCTCAAC
>DAOUHG010000179.1:0-1694 GCA_034428835.1 Dehalococcoidia bacterium | reverse complement strand
CGGTAGCGGTCAACGGGCTCATAGTACTGACCCGTTGGGAACATTCCGCAGTACGCTCCGGCGAACCCCATGACGTGTCCTTTGAGCTCTGAACGCGAGGTCAGATTTTCCAAGCTGGCCAGCGGCACCTCGGTGATGTCAACCTCGCCCGTTCGCACCTGAGCTATCCGGGTCGCCGCCTCTCGAACTTCGAAGATCGACAGCCGGTCGAAGTGCGCCGTCGATCGCCAATGGTCCTGAACGGCCTCCAGCTCAACCTTGTCCTCTGTGGCGAACTCCATCATCTCAAACGGGCCGGTACCGACGTCCAGATCAGGGGTCTCGCCCTCCTGCTCTAGATACTTCTTGGAAAACGTATTGAAAACGGTCGGAGCCGCTGCGGTGAAGTTTCTCCAGTAGAGGTAGAACAGCGGTGCGGGATCCATCCATGGGATAAAGACCGTGTAGTTGTCCTTCACCTCCCACTGGTCCCAGTGCAGCCGCGTAAACGCGATGTTGACGAATTTGCTGTCTTCGCGCATGGTCTCATTACCGGACCATGCGACGTCTTCGGCAGTGAGCTCGCCATAGCCCTTGTGGAATTGCAGACCCTCTCGCAACTGCACGGTTATTCCGTCATCGCCAACCTCCCAGCCCTTGTACAGGCGGGGTTCGTTGTTGCCATCCGGAGTCATGACTGCAGGGGGTTCGTGGACACCGAACGCCCAGCGATTGCTCTCATTGGGCCAGGTGAGCTGAGATGGGTAGAACTGTGGTAGGCCGATGCGCTGTTGAGATACGCGCAAATGTCCTTCAGGACCTTCCATCATGGTGGGCTCAGGAGCCGTGGTCGCCACTGGCGCCGGAGCAGCAGTGGCTTGAGGCGCCGGAGCAGCAGTGGCTTGAGGCGCCGGAGCCGCAGGCTGGGCGGGGGCAGCCGGTGCCTCTTCAGCTTCGTCGGAGGTACAGGCCAATGCCAGAACGACGACCAACGCTACCACCATCCAATTCATATGTCGTGTACGATTAACTCTCATAGGGTTACCCCTCCTCACTATGTCGTCCAGCTTGTGTTGACCTTATCGGTTTGCACATCCTCCTTGATTTACTCAAATCTCCAGCGTCGAGAGTGACTGGGGTGAGCCAAACCGTATCACTGCCTAAAAAGGGTGTCAACGAATTCAGCAATTTCCCATCAGCTACCAACGAGGTACGGCTGTTCCGACTTGACGCTGCCGAATCAGTCGCGGGACTTAACGATCACGTTGTCGATGAGTCTTACTTTCCCGATGTGGACGGCGAGTGAGACGAGGGCCGGCCGGTCGATGGTGGCCAGCTCCTCGAGCGTCTCAGCGTCGGCGATAGATACGTAGTCTATGGAAGCAACGGGCTCGGTGTTCAGGACCATCATCATCTGGCTTCGGATCGTGGTGGTGTCGCGGACGCCCTCTGCGCACAAGGCCTCGGCAAGTCGTAGCGCTCTTGACAGGGACAGCGCTGACTGGCGGTCTTCGGGGGAGAGGTATGCGTTTCGGCTCGACAGTGCAAGTCCGTCGGGGTCCCGCACGGTGGGCACGACGACGACATTGGCTCCGAGATTCAGATCGGCGTTCAGACGCTTGACCACCAGGCACTGCTGGGCGTCCTTCTGTCCGAAATAGACGTTGTCCGGTCTGACTATGGTCAGCAGCTTGCAGACGACGGTCGCTACGCCG
>DAOUHG010000178.1:0-4514 GCA_034428835.1 Dehalococcoidia bacterium | reverse complement strand
ACGATCCCCACTGCCAGATCAGGGACGTTGCGATCCCTGATCCATTCTGGACGTACTGCGCCAACCATCCTCATCGAAGGCCCGACCGCGACCCCATTCCGCTAGGACCAATCACGCGGCATGCCGGCGACGGATCGAACAACGATCGGGAGGTGTGGATTCCGTCGCCAGACTCTGAGGAGATACGCCTGCATCTCCTGTACCTGCTCGAGAACTTCGTCGAACACGTCCTCGAGAGTCGGTACCCCATAGGTCCTGATGTCGGCGAGGTGGTGCTGTGGCAGCTCGGCGAGTTCAGGGAACAGCGCGCGGAGGAACCCATCCGGTGGGTGAGCGAGAACATCCCAGAACCATGGTCTGACATCGCCCGGGAAGCACTGGAGAAGATCGGTAGAGACAGATGATGATGTCGAGCCTCTGAAAAGGCAGCCCATACCTCGACTGCGTGAACGACCCACCCAAAATGGCTGGTGTGTGAGGCCTCGCCAATTGACGGCGGGTGAGTACCTGGCGATCCTGACCCGGACCGGCGCACGATATAGCCTGTCCGGTGTGTTGGGAATGGGAACCCCGTCCCGTCCGTCGTCGTTGGTATTGCGGCATATCGTAGCAATCGTTGGCAAACTGGACCAGCATCAACAGCCTGGCCCTGGGATTCGGGGCCACCCGTGTGAGTGCGTGCACCTCCAGGTACTCGGGCAGAGGCTTCTAGGCCTTCGCCGGCACGGCGCCCTGCGGCTGCGCTGCAATGCCCCGGTCCGTAATGCCGTCGAAAAAGGACAGTGTAGTCGGGCTGGGAGCGACTCTGGGCAGAGCGTCTCCCGGCTCACTCGCCAGGAGAAGATTCGGCGCAGATCGTACGGAAAAATGTGGCCGAGTGAAGCGCAAAAGCGGGGGCGTTGACGGAAATCAGAGACAGCCAGAAAGATGTCGACATAACAGGACTAGTGCGAACCAAATCCTAGCCGTTGCAGATGATGGACGTGGACTCCCCAGTGATTGGTTTTGAGGACCTAAAGTTGACAGCGAGGCCCATCTTGACCTCGAGATTGCATGTGGCAGCCCCGGGTGATGACACTGCTCTAACGATCCTGACCTGCTCTAGAGTACCGGCTCCAAGGCCAATCAGGTCATCGGCCATCCTCTTGATCCGGTCACGTTCGTGAACACACTCCAGCCAGCGCACCCGGACCGACGACGCACCGTAACGCGCCCCGATCACAGCTCCTACGAACCGCGCTATTGGTGTCCGCGTCGCCACCGGCCTCCACTACCTGCAACAGTACCGTCTCGAAGTCGAGCGGTGTAACGGCCGCCCACAGGCCCGCCGCCAGCGCGATCAGAGTGTGGCCAATCAATTTCTGGAGCCTCCGCAGCCAGGACGCGTCCGAATACACCGGCGCCCCGCTGTCGATGGCCGAGAGAACTCCGCCGGGATGCTGCCTTCCAGGGCGGTGGCGAGCATGTCGGGAGCGCCGTCCGATGTCGCCGCCAACATGACCGCCCGCAGGTCGGGTGCCACCCCGCGAAGCAGCATGACGATGACCGCATTGTTAGTGATGCACGAACACTGCCAGCTCACAGTGTAGTGGGTGGCGACACATGTGCCGGCATTGCCGCTCACGGGCAAACCAGGCCCGTTACGGCGGACCAGCGTCACCGGAGGTCGTCAATGGTGAACGCGCGCCTGAGCGCGTCTTCTCCCAGCGCCCGGGCCACTGCGATCCCTACCCTGTGATCCAATCCAGTCGCAGGACCGGTGCAACTCTCGCACAGCCTCTTCTGTATCGTGCAGGGCTACTGCCCGGAGGCGTCCAGGTAGTAGATGTGCCAGTGCTTATTTTAGACCATGGATCATGGCCAGCAGTGGACACAACCTAAACCTGAACCGCGAAAGCGGTGTCGCCCTTCAGCCCAGCGATGTCGACCGACGATCCCTTCGACTTCCTGGAAGCATGATCCACTCACCAGCGGCCATCGTCTCTTGTCGCTCTGCGCTACAGGTCGGTATACTTTACGGAAGAGTAATTAGCGATGGAGATCGGTGTGCAGCGCTTCATAGATGAGCAAGGAAACGAGGTTAGACTCCCTGACGAGCGGAGACAGCACATACTGCAAAGGCACCCAGAATTGGCCTACCAGATGCATCGGTTCGCCGAGACCCTTGCCAGGCCAGACGCGGTTAGTATCTCCAGGTCCAGCCCCACGGTGAAACTCTACTATCGACTCTACCCGGACCTGCGGGGCAGAAACCGCTACCTCTGCCTTGTGGTGAAGCAACGAAGTGACCACTCGTTCATCCTTACTGGCTATCTAGACCGAAGAATCAAAGGGGAGTGAACATGGCAAGCAGAAAGGTATCTGTCTGGTACGACGACGAAGGGGACATGCTTGAGGTCCTGTGGGCATTCAGAGAGGGGTACTTCACTGCCACCGATGATGAACGCATCCTCAAGCGCCTGGACGACGACGGTGAGGTCATAGGGTTCCTGATTCACGAGATGAGCACGCTGAAGCAGCCCAATCCCGTTGAGTTTGAGTTGGCCTCCGAGGTCCCTGCAGATGATGTCGCCAACGTCACCGTGCAGCAGGCAGCCATTGAGTTGGGGATCTCGGACCGCAGAGTGCGACAACTAGCCCGCGAAGGACGTATGCGAGGTGCGATCAAGGAGGGGGCGGAGTGGCTGATCCCCACGCCCGTGGAGGTGATTCCAGGAAGGCGTGGCCCTGCCGGTGTTGCGGGGCGTGGCGGAAGGACAGAGGAGTAGTTCCAAACCAGCATGGCCGACAGGCTGTCTCAGAGCAGCGCAACCCCAACGATTATGCGATTTCACGAGGTGGCGAGTTATGAAGTGTCCACATTGCGCCGTGGTGATTCAGCCGAACTGGTGCAAAGGTAACATCAATCTGCCAAGTACAGACGAGGTACGTCCCGAGGACTATGGACACGTCCCACCCGGGCCTCACTTTGAAACCGCGTGGGTCTGGGCAGCGACAAGGTGTCCAGCCTGCAAGAAACCGATCATCAACGTTGAACTGATGGACGTCGACGATCCTGTGTACCCCCTGAGCCAGGTACAGGCGTACCCACGGTTCCCAAAGCGCAAGCCCGTCGACGATGCGGTACCTGAGTCGTTTAGGGCAGATTACATTGAGGCCTGTAATGTTCTTGAAATCAGCCCAAAAGCGTCTGCGGCTCTGTCGCGCCGAGTCCTACAGGGGATATTGCAGGACCAGGACTACAGATCCAAGAATTTAGCCAAGCAGATTGATTCGGTCCTAGTAGAGAGCGGTCTCGATAAGATCCTGCCTCGTTCCATTCGGAACAAAATCGATGCCGTCCGTAACTTCGGCAACTTCGCTGCACACCCGATCACGGAGCTGACAAGCCTCCAGCTCATTGACGTTGAACCGCAGGAAGCCGAATGGTGCCTCGAAATAATCGAAGCACTTTTCGATCACTACTACGTCACCCCGGCTCGAGATGAGGAGAAACGGGCGCAGCTCGACCAGAAGCTGAAGCAGGCCGGCAAGCCAAGTCGTAGGCAAGATCATCTAAGGAGCCAAGTATGTCCACCATGGGATCTGATGAGCTCGAATTCTATATCAGTATCACACCGGAGCAGAATCAGGATGAGGATGCTCTGAATAGAGAAGCCACCAGAGTGGTCGAAGGCACCAAGTCCGAATACCGCCATCGCGATAATACTCCGGAAATGCGAAGAGAGTTACAGAAAGCGACCGGCGTGTGAAGGGCGGAGAGTTGGCCTAGTGGAGGAATCCGTATGGTCAGCAATACAGTATATGAGGGATGTTCGAAACCGCGCCGTTCATGGTCCAGATGTCTCTCTCAGGTGGAGCGATGCTGAAGAATACAAAACCGTAGCTGCACGAGTGCTGGCAGTCCTGGGGTAGTAACTCCACAAAACTGCGGAAGAATTCTTTCCAAGAACAGTTGCCCGTTTAGTCCTGTCGCATCGGATCACCTTACCAACAGGTAAACCATCCTCTACCAGGACGAATTCGACGACAATAGAAGCTTGATGTTTACGCAGGCAATCGTGATCATGCCAAGACGACCAATCCTCGACCGTCGCTACGCCCATCAGACACCGGCCAGTGATCAGACGGCTGGAATTCTTCGATTACGCTGTCTCGCCTAGTGAGCACACCACTTCTATTTCCTACAGAACTGTCACCATGACCGCCACTCTTCAGGAAATCTCCATCGTGCTGACCTCTGAAATAGACCCTTTCATAAACGTAGTTATGATAGTCTTTCGGGAATCTTCCCAAAATCAGGACAATCCATGACCCAACAGCTCGTCCAGGGCACCCCGGCAGGCCCGCTCGCCGCATTCGCAGACCGGCTCCCGCCCATGATTGCCTCGGCCGACGACCGCACCGCCTGGCGCTTCGTCGACTTCTTCGCCGTCACCATCCGCAACCCCAACACCCGCGAGGCCTACTACCGCGCGGTCTCCCGCTTCATGGACTGGTGCGAGCAGCACGGA
>DAOUHG010000177.1:0-3389 GCA_034428835.1 Dehalococcoidia bacterium | reverse complement strand
ACCCCCTCTCCCTCAGGGAGAGGGCTGGGGTGAGGGTGATCCATGCCCTGTCACACGAACGGGCAGCCTGAGCGTCCCAGAACGTACATCCCCTTCCAAAGGCGTCTGCAAAGGGCCCTAACCAAAGTTCGACTCCATGTCCAGCACCTTGTCCAGCCGTCGCTGGAACCGGTCCTCGGGGGCGAACTCGGCGGACAGGAACGCCGTCGCGAGCTCCTTGGCAACCTCGATTCCGACTATCCGCGCTCCGAGGCACAGCACGTTCATGTCGTCGTGCTCGACGCCCTGGTGGGCCGAATAGGTGTCATGACACACGCTCGCGCGGATTCCTTTGACCTTGTTGGCCGCAACTGACGCGCCTACCCCGCTGCCGCAGATCATGATTCCACGCTGGGCTTCGCTTGAGACCACGGACTCGGCCACGGCCTTCGTGAAGTCGGGAAAGTCGTCCGCCGGATCGAGCTCGTGGGCGCCGGCGTCGATGACCTCGTGGCCGAGGGACTCGACGAACCCCTTCAGCTCGTCCTTCAGAGCGTATCCGCCGTGGTCTGCCCCTATGACGACGCGCATGATTGCTTCTCCCCGTACTGTGGGCCGTTCGTATGGTATCGTTGGCTGAAGTGTAGAAAGGCCAGCCGCGCAGCGTCAACCCGGAACGTGCATCCAATACCCCCTCTCCCTTGAGGGAGAGGGCTGGGGTGAGGGTGACATACTCACCTACCAAACTGACACAGACCCGGAGACATGCCCATGAAGATCACAGACGTCGAAGTCATCGTCCTCGAACACAACTGGGGTCCGCCTGAGGAGGGAGTCACACGGGAGTGGCCGCTGATGCTCGTCCACACGGACGAAGGGATCACCGGACTCGGCAGGGGCGGAGACCCCAACACCGTGAGGAACGAGCTCGCGCCGCTGCTCATCGGGCAGGACCCGCGCCGGACTGCCATGCTCTGGCAGAAGATGTACGACCACGCCTGGAGATTCCGAGGTCCCGATCGTGCCGCGATGACGTCGATTGGATCGCTAGACATCGCGCTGTGGGACATCGTCGGCAAGAGCTGCGGTCAGCCGGTATGGAAGCTGCTGGGCGGGTTCACTGACCGCGTCGAGGTGTATGCCGACGGCATCGGGTACGTCGATCAGGACCCTGAGACCGTCGCGGCGCTCGTCAAGAAACACGCCGACGAAGGATACTCGCACGTCAAGTTCCACCTGAGCGACTACGACAACGACTCGGCGCTGGAGAAGGTCAGACTGGCGCGCGAGGCCGTGGGCCCGGACGTGCGCGTAATGCTCGACGCGCACCGAATGTGGCACGGCACGGTCGCGGTGGAGATGGCGCGCAAGTTCGAGCCGTACAAGCTCTACTGGATAGAGGAGCCCGTGCGCGGGGACGACGAGCCCCGCTTCTACAGCATGGTGCGAGATGCCACGAGCGCGATGGTCGCAGGCGGTGAGGGCGACGGCACTCTCGGCGGAGCGCGACGGCTCATCACCGAGGGAGGGCTCCAGCTTCTGCAGACGGACATCATAATCGGCGGGGGCTACACGGGTCTGCTGCGATTCGCCGCGCTGGCGCACGCTCACCACGTCCCAATCGCGCCTCACGGAGCCCAGTACCCGGACCTGAGCAGCCACTTGGTAGCCGCGGTCCCCAACGGCCTAATCATTCCCGCCTGCCCGGACGTCGAGCCATACGAGATATGGTCAAAGCTGTACAGCCCAAGACTGGAGATCAAGAACGGGACGATACAGATGTCAGACAAACCCGGCCTCGGGCTAGACCTCAACTGGGATTTCGTGAACGCGCACAGGGTTGAGGGGTGAAGTGAAACCTCCTCCGCGAGATGGCCATGAAACCCTGCGTTGGGAGTTTTCTGACTGATGGAACGCATCCTTCTACCTTCGGCGGCTCTGTTTCATGGATGATCGAGCAGTGCAGTATCGACCGCTTCACTACTGAGTGTACACCTTCCTTGGTCATGGTATCCTTAGAAGGCGCAGATTGGATCCTTGATAGGGATAGGGAAAGCCATGTTGACAAAACCCTCACAGAAGACTGAAGAGGTCCCCCAGGGCCGTATCCTCACCGAGCAGGAGTCGCAGGCGATGATGGAAAACCTCGCCCGAACGAACTTTGGCATGAGCCTGGAGGAGTTCACGAAGGCGTGGAAGGCCGGGGAGTTCGACGACAACCAAGATAAGCACGGTGACGTCGTCAGCCTGGCAATGATGCTGCCCGAGTTCTGGTCCGATTGACACTTGGCAGAAGCCCCTCAGAGGCAGTCAACAACTATCGGCACAGCATTCAGAGGCTTATATCCTGCGTAACCGACTCGGTGGTCGACGTAGCTGGCGGCTATTATCTCTCTCCTGTTCCGCATACCCTGGCACTGAACAGCAGAGAGCCGGTTTCTCTCAGCGGGCCGTCAAGACTCATGCTCGGATTTCAGCAGAACTACCGGATAGTCGAGACTGGTCCGTCCGAGCAAACACACCAGATCGAGATCGCGGGATACAACTACGTGGTCTACGACTCGGAGCGCAGAGAGATCCTGATCTACCACTGGCACCCCCGCGGCGGCAGTCGCGTTGCAACACCTCACCTGCACCTGAAGCAGGGTGCTCAGGTAGGTCGTTCCGAGGTGCGGAATGCGCATCTTCCGACCGGGTTTGTCCCTCTGGTCTCCTTCCTACGTCTGCTTGTCGAGGATCTCGGGGTGCAGACCCGACGTTCTGACTGGGATGCGATCTTGACCGACACACCTTAGCGGTGACTGGTGTACTTCGCACGACGCGGTTCGCCGCGCTGGTGCACGCCCATCACGTCCCGATCGCACCACACGGCGCGCAGTACCCGGACCTCAGCAGCCACCTGGTAGCCGCGGTCCCCAACGGCCTCATCATCCCAGCCTGCCCGGACGTAGAGCCATACGAGATATGGTCAAAGCTGTACAGCCCAAGCCTGGAGATCAACAATGGCACGATTCAGATGTCAGACAAACCCGGCCTCGGGCTAGACCTCGACTGGGATTTCGTGAACGCGCACAGGGTGGAGAGGTGATTGCCATGCGGCACGACAGCATGGAAGGCATTTAGTATGGTACAGCGTCCAGCTGATTTTGCCATTCATAAGCCTGCCCCCACCCTTAGATTACCGCCCCGTATCGGAGTACGGGGTGACGTTCTTTCGCGGGAATGACGAGAACGACAGTGATTGTTACACATTTACGCAACCATACCTTTACCACATACAACTCTTAGTCACGCCCGATTCCAAAATAGTTACCAATTCCCGTCATTTGTAACTTTCCTCCCACTCGTTACACAGCCTCCTGTCACTTCGGAAAGTTACAATCAATTGCACCTTACCGCCACGACTCAAT
>DAOUHG010000176.1:0-4080 GCA_034428835.1 Dehalococcoidia bacterium | reverse complement strand
TGCTGAGCCACACCTCAGCACCTCCTCGACGTCGAAGTCGTTCCACCACCGCCTGGCACCGGGTCACATCCGCAGCCTCGCGGATGGTCAATCGTTCTGGTCGAGACCCCGAACAATGCCTTCGACTTGCCGTCGACGTAGCCGGCCGAGTAGTCTCCGCACCCTTGGCACAGCAGATCCTCGCATCAGGCTTAGTTGTGGTCAGTCACTTCGTACTCCTGCTGCGACTGGGCCTCCCGTATCGCTGGCGCTGTCCCCGGCTGGCCAGTTCCGACAGTGGACTCCCGATCAGCGGGGTGATACCGGTTCCCACCTGGGAGTAGTCCTCCCAGCCGCACCTCCAGCACCCGGGCAGGTCACGGCCGTGGATGAGGTTGGCCGAGCACTTCGGACATACCGCCGATACCTGTTCGTTCTGTCCAGCCATCGTCATACTCCCTGGTCGAGGCTGCGCTCCCAGCCCAGCCGGCTGGGAATGACCGGACGGACGGACGCGGCATCGATTCCGATCCGCCGCAGAACCTCGATGACGACCGTCCTGACGATCTCGGAGCCCGGAGGTCGCAGGAGTGCCTGCTGCTTGAGATTCGATGCGAATGCCAGGCGATACACTCCCCCGACCTCCAGTCCAAGTCCCATCGCCTCGAAGACCTCGATCAGGCCCGGATGCCTCAGCACCTCGGACAGCTCCAGATCCTGCAGCATCAGGTCGAGGGCGGATTCCCACGCGGCGACGTCGCTCTCCTCAGCCTCGAAGTACCTGGCGAGCTTCGACCTGCGCTCGGGGGCGCGCTCCAGGCGCTCGGCAAGCTGGCGTACCTGCGCCTGTCGTAGCCGCTCGATCTCGGCCTCCCGGCACTCCCGATCGATTCGTTCCGCCTCCGCAGCGACCTCAGCCTCCTGGCGATCACGTTCGATTCGTTCCACCTCCGCAGCGACCTCAGCCTCCTGCTTCTCCCTCTTAGCCCGCTCCTCCTGTTCCGTGTGCTCCTGCTGCATCCGGATGAGCCGCGCCATTGCATCCTCGTGGCTTGCCTGACGCTCTGCCAGCTCCTCCTCGGTGGGCGGTCGCGGTATCCAGTCGGGAGGCTCGGACATGTCCAGGTCGCCGGCGCGTTCCTGCTCGATCAGGTCTCGCAGCACGTAGACCGCAACTCCGACAGGCCTGTCGATTCCCCTCCACTTCTCCCTCATGGTCCGGTCGATGTCGCTGGCCCACCCCGGGTCAATCAGTGTTCCCTCGCGCTCTGCGAGCCGGTCCCTCTCGATATTCCGCAGAGCGTTCAGCTCCCTGGCAGACGACGACACGGAGAGACGCTCCGAGAGCTCCATGATGAACTCTGTCGGGGAGCTGGGGGCTCGGGGAGACTGGGTAGAGTCCTCTGAATTCTGTTCTTCAGGGCTTCTAGCTAGCTTATAGTCTGTATGTATAGTCTGTAAGTCTTCTTCTGTATGTAGAGAAGTGACATAAATGTCACTTGGCGAAGTGTCATAGACGTCACTTGGCGAGGTGACATAAATGTCACTTGGCTCACTAACCTTGATGTCACTTGGCTCAATGTGGTCAAAAGAGTTCTCCAGGGCCGCCCTGATGTCCGCTTCGGCAAATTGATCGAGCTGTATGCCGGTCGTGGCCTGAGGTTCCACCCAGGCGGGAATGTCGACCGCGGCAGACTCGAAGAGCCGACTAATCACTGCGTAGTCCAGCCGGTAGTGGAGAGGCTGGTGGTTGCGCGGATTGAAGGTCACGATGATCCCGATCTCCCTGCCGCGGTCGACGATCCGTTTGACCTGCCGCAGGGAGATCCCGTCCATGAACACCTCGGTACGCAGCTCCTCGTGCTTTTTCCAGACCCAGTGGTGACCGTCGTGGTCGACACCGGAACCTTCGAGCTTCAGCAGCCAGTCGAGGTGACTGACCAGCATGGCGAGCTTCTCTCCGTTCCTGCCGATCGCCATGGCCAGCGCGGTGTCCACCCGGATGGTTCGGTTTACAGGAGGTGCCAGTGGCGGAAAGCTCGCAGGAGCCCCGGGGGACGGCTGCGACGGTGCTGCCTGCTTCGGTGATTCTGCGGCGTCATCCACGTCGGCGACGCCCGAAAGTCCGAGCATGGCAACTTGGGATCGCTCCTGGCGAGGGGTAGCAGCCATCGAACGGGTCTTCAGTGCCGACGGTCATGCCCCTCAGCGAAAAGGGGCCTTGATACGGTCAAAGAGACTGGGCTGGAATGCTCTGGATCAGGCCGTCGGAGTTCAACCGGTCTTTCATCTGAAATGCGCGGTTTCTGCCTAGTTGCGGCCGGATCGGGCGATTCGGGGGTCTGGTCCGGTGATGATGAGCCCACTGGAGGCCTGTGGAGGCCGTTTTTGGAAGCTCCCCTACCCGCAGTACCTGTAGGCGCTGATATCGCCTGTGTCGCGTACCCTGGGCCGCCATGCTGCGGACTGGAGGCGGTCTCACCCCCGGGTTTCAAGCCTGCCCAGACCCGCCGGTTTTTCCGACGCCCGACGCCCCTGAGAGCGGTGGCCGTCAGGCGAGTTGAGTAGATACCGCTAGCAAAATGCTCGTACTCAGGGTAGACTGATAGTCGCCAGCGCCGATGGGGACCTCGTAGATGTCCAGATCCCGAACAGGCTGATGCGACAATACGTTCCTTCGGCGCTTGTACAACAAGCACACCGATCTCCTTTTACGCGGGGGTTCAGTTGTGTAGGGCCCTTTCGGGCTCAGACTCCGACTCGGGGCGGCATGCCGATGCCGCCCCGGTCTATTTTCAGGCTCTTGAAATTATTCATCGTGGCTGCGCTGCGAACGCAGCTACCTTGGATGTCATATTCACACCGCCACCTGGAACTCTCGCTTCCTGCCTTCACCACTGCCCATGGCGTCGTCCTCGACGGCCCAGGATTCGACTACCGCGCCAATGGGCTCGTTCGTCTCATCCGCAAAGTCCCGGACCTCCCGCACCCACCTGGCGATCGAAGCCGTGCTCACTCCAAACTCGGCACTGATCTCGCGGGCCGACTTTTCAGTGCCCAGGTATTCCAGAACTACTGCCGCGCGCACCTCTGCACTGAACTTCTTCTTGGGCCTCATGGCGAACCTCCTGACCTTGGCCAGATAGTACGATAAAGCATGAAAACCCATGATGCAACCCGATATGGCGAAATTTAGACGAGAGCGCGAAGTCGCTGCCCGCTGTCCATGAACGCCCCCTGAGAAGTCGCGCCCGTGATGCCTGTGACCAACTGGTACCAACACTCGCCCGCGGCGCCTGGCCCTTGGCATGCAGGTCCGAACGCAGTTGGTATTAGCTGGTAATAGGGTCGCCCTGACGCTAGATGGGGTCCGGCCTGCCATGTTACCAGTTGGTATCAGGGCAGGCCGGAGGCGAGGGCATCGACTGATCCGGCTACTACCAAGTGATACCAGTCGAAACAATCCCCCTCGCGTCCCGAGGAAACAGCCTTCCGTGGTTGGTAATAGCTTGTACCAGATGATGGCTACGCCTGCCGGCGCTGAATCAGTCGCGACCCTAGAGGTTGTACCAACTGTTACCATCTGGCGGGATCTGCGGCGGCTGCCGAGTGTGGAGCTCCGGTCTGCTTGGTAGAATCTGGTACCAATACGTCACGTAGTTGAGCAATGGAGATGGGAGCGCATGGGGTGGCACACGATCCGGAGGGCTTCGGACATCCTAGAGGTGTCCGAAAACACGGTCAGGAACAGGATCAAGGGCGGCACCATCCCCTTCCGGCAGGTGCAGCGTGGCGGAAGGCATATCTACGAGGTGGAGATCTCGGACGTCGCGTCGACCCGCGAGGCGACGCCCGAGATGATGGATGCTCGCGAGTCCATCGCATCCCTGAAGGCCCGGGTCGAGGGCCTCGAGGCACAGCTCAAGCATGCCCGGGACGACCGTGATGGTGTGGAAACGGTCCTGCAGGCGCGAAGCAAGGAGTTGGGAACGGCCCGTGAGGCGATCGCGGTGCTGGAGGCAATCATCCGGGAGCTCCGCGAGCAGGTGGACCGTGAACGTGCGGACGTCCGCGGGGCGGGGGAGCGGGTCACGGAGCTGA
>DAOUHG010000175.1:0-4689 GCA_034428835.1 Dehalococcoidia bacterium | reverse complement strand
GCTGGCCCGCAATGGTGGCGATCAGTCGCTGGTGGATGGTCTCTGCGGTGTGTTCAGCGGCGCGCCTGTCCACGCCCGCTCCACCTGAACCTCTTCCCCACCTCTACGCCTCCGCTAATCAATTACGTTTCAGACCTTGGCAGCGCAACATACTTCTGCAAGCGATGCTCGACAGCTAGTCTAAGCTTGTGGAGGCCCTTTCTGAGGGCATGATTTCTGGCGGCCTGGTCGATTTCCTTGTGCCAAAAGTTATGTCTGATCATCTCCCGTTCTAGCGCCCGGAAGGTGTAGTCGATGTCACTCAAGTCTTGCCGGTCAAGCCTGTGCCAGTCAATCAAGTTGGCACCGCAAGCGCGACACTGTTCACTTCGATAGGATTTGTCCCTCGGCCGCATCTTCAGGAAGGAATGGAGATTACGTTCACAGTCGTAACTCGTGCACGTGACCTTGGGTAGTGGTTTGATTTCAGCCCAGGCAGACGCGTTATTCATGAGATGAATCCTCCCATCGCGTGATCGCTTGAGCAAGAAGTTCTCTGTCAGGCTCCGCCAGAGTTGTAAGGTCCGCGCGCTCAAAGAACACATCCCGCACAGCAACCCACGGGTCGCCAATGGACTGAAGGTTTGTAGCAGCTCCCCACCAATTCTGGTTCTGTTCCGTTGCGAGGCGGAATGCCAAATAGTTGGCGAGGATATCGGCTGCAACCCCTTCGCGTTCGGCGGTCCTTTGTACTGCAGCCTTGAGTCGGCGGAGGTCGCTGCTTGCCGAAGTGAGACATTGCTCAGCTAACTCTTGCCCTCTGCCTTCAAGAAGGACAGCGGCGGCAAAGTGACCTGCAAGGACCTCTTCCCGTGATTGACGTCGTTCAATTGACATCTCGTCAGACTCAATCACAGTACGCTCAGAAAACTCGGGCTCTTGACCAGCGTGCCAGAGTTCGTGAAGAAGATCGAACACCCACCGAGCATTCGATTGAGTCTTCTGTTTCAAGACTATGACATTCCGACCACCCTCTCTGAAACATGCACCGTGGAAAGCCCCGGGATCGTCAAGGGCCAATACTGGCACACCTAGGTCCCACGCGTATTTGGTTATGGTAGTCAGATCAACATGCCCGTAAGTTGACTTTACGGCAGAGACGATCTCCGCTGGATCCGTAGGCACCGGCTTAACTGATACATTCGAGCTAGCTTGTATAGAGATTAGTGAGAGGAAATGCGCATACACCGTATACGCACTAACGCGCTGGAGATTAGCACCTGCCGTGACTTTGAATCTGGCACCGCCAGAAGCGTTTTGTAACGCAAGCGTCTCGTCTCCTAGCAACTGCTGAGCTGACCAATTGAAGATCCTCCTAATGGTCTCGATTACCGCATGGGCTGGCATGCCTCCGTCACCAACATCATTATCGGCCTGATTAAATGGCATTGCTTGGCGCGGCAGCAAACGTCTGTAGACAAACTCAGATGGGAGGCCAGCATCACTAAGCTTTCTAAGTACATCCCGCAGCGAAACTCCCTCCAATTGCTCAATTGCAGACTCGTCTACACCTAATCCTAAGGCGTCTACTACTTCCCTGATCCGGGCGAGACTTGCACTTGTGTACTCGGTTGCCTCATAACGCTGGATCTGCTGTTCCTTAAGCCCGAGACGTTGGGCCAAGCCCTTCTGAGTGAGTCCTCTGGCGATGCGTGCACTAATCAATAGACGTGGTAGGTTCATGATGGCGCCCAGCTGCTCGAACTCGAACTCACCTCGGCGGAGCGCTTCATATTCCCGCAGATCGCATTCGAGGTCATCAAGCTGACTTTGCAGTGCATCCCTTTGTGCCCTGAGCAAAGTGGGATGAACCTCACTACGCTCGGCCTCTCCTTCTAATGACTGCAACGCGCTGACGAAGTGAGCGGCCTGTGCCCTGGTTATCCTGTATTGCCTTTCATTCCTGATCATGTGAGCCCTCCTAGATCCAAGGCAATGATCCCTTTGCGGGTGCCTTTTTCCTTGTCGATCTGGAAAAACTCCAAAAAGCCAGAGGCCGGGAGCAACTCCCCACCGTACTTGGCCTTCTGAGTTGCACGTTGGTGGTCAAAAATCAGAAGAACAGGATCAAGCATGTCACAATTCACACCGTTCTCTTCCCAACATCCGTCGAAGTCGCCGGGGATTTCCTTGTTGGAGACGAAGCTGCCGTCGACATATACGGTTCTACAACCAGCGATTCGCAGCTGTTCCAGCGCTTCTCGTAAACCTACTAACAACCGACGCCTCCACGACGTATGACCAAATCGGCCCACGAGTTCGTTCCATGTCGCAGAGTGAATGCCAGGTGGTAGATTGCCATCAGGTTGGAACTCAGGTATCATAACACAAGTATATTGTTGTGTTATGAGCAAGTCAAGGATCCAAGTGCCAACTGCAGTTGGCACTTGGATGTAATCCCTCTTACAAATAGTCGACCTTCTTCCACTTTGGTGAAAGTCGAAGACTCGTGGACGCGCTAGTGAACTGAAGTAACTTCAGATATAGAACTGGGATAGATTTAGAGACACGTACCGGCCCTCAATTGAGCGAGTAGATGAAGGTAATATGCACTCGCCAACTATGGCCCCACTGGCTGCTTGCCCGTCTTGCGGCGGCGAGCTAGTCACCAAGAAGACTGAGAAGCTCCTACGCGGGGGAGATAGCTTCGCCACGGTGACCGTGTCGGCCGATGTCTGCCGACGCTGTGGCGAGCGGTTGTACACTCCCGACACCGTCCGACTGTTCGAGGACACCCGCGCCAAGCTGAGTACCCACAAAGTAGAAGCGTTCGAACCTATGGGCAGGTCATTCCATGTTCCCGTATAGTACAATACAATCTTCCCAATTCGCCAATGGAGGTCGGGCCTATGACTCTACGAGGAAAGGCGGCTGTCGTCGGGATCGGCGAGGTTCCCACGCGAAGGCTGCTTGAGGGACGCACCCTCTACGGCCTGTGCGCCGAGGCCGCCAAGATGGCAATCACCGACGCCGGACTGCGCAAGCAGGACATCGACGGACTGGTGACCGACGGCGGCGCTGCGCTCGCCACGATGGCCGAGTACATCGACATCAAGCCCAACTTCGCCACAGGTGTCTCCATGCAGGGCGCAAGCGGCGCGTCGGCCACCACGGTCGCTGCCAGCGCGATCAACGCCGGCATGTGCGAGACTGTCCTGGTGGTGATGGGCAACTCCAGGTCATCGGGGCCCGCCGGAGGAGGCGCGTCGGTCAGGTCCGAGTGGGAGGAGCCGTACGGAATGGCCCCCGGCGCGGGCACCGGCTACGCGCTGATCTACAACCGGCACATGTACGAGTACGGCACCACTCAGGAGCAGATGGCCAAGGTCGCCTCTGATCAGCGCTTCAACGCCGAGCAGAACCCCAACGCCGTTTTCAACGGACAGCCCGCGAGCGTCCAGGACGTCCTCAACTCAAGGTACGTCAACTACCCCCTGCGGCTGCTCGAGTGCGTCATGCCATGCGACGGCGCCGCCGCGCTGGTGATAACGACTCCCGATCGCGCCAGGTCGCTCCCGAACCGCCCCGCGTACCTGCTCGGATCGGGCATGGAACAGTCCAACGCCAACATCTGGCAGACCGACAGGATCACCACCACGCCCGTCGCTACCAGCGCGAAGCGGGCATTCACGATGGCGGGGTACGCTCCGGCGGACATGCAGTTCGCCGAGTTCTACGATTGATACACCATCCTCGTGGCCGTGAGCCTCGAAGATGCCGGATTCGTTCCAAAGGGCGAGATTGGCCCGTTCTACGAGTCCACCGATACGACCTACAAGGGCACTTTCCCCGTAAACACCGACGGCGGTCAGCTTTCGGGCGGTCAGCCCGGACTTGCCGGCGGCTTCAGACACGTCATTGAGGGCGCCCGCCAGGTAATGGGCAAAGCCGGGATAAGGCAGGTGCCCAGAAACGACTTATGTATGGTGAACGGTTGAGGGGGCACGGCGAGCGAAATGTGCTCGCTGGTCCTCGGGTCCGAGGACACACTCTAAACAAGAGTTCAGGCAGTCTACTTCAACATCCCCCTCTCCCTCAGGGAGAGGGTTGGAGCCTGCCCCGTACTCGATACGGGGGTGAGGGTGATCACTTCGAGTGCCTGCCCCGTCAGAATTCAAGCCTCCGCACGGTGCGCACAGAATGAGCTAGGGAAATCGAATTATGACCACACAGTACACCAAACCCATGCCGGTCCCGATGAACCCGGAGCTGTCCAAGCCGTTCTGGGAAGCGACCAAGCGACACGAGCTCGTCATGCCTCGTTGCAAAACGTGCTCCAACATCTTCTTCTACCCCAGGGAGCAGTGCCCCGTTTGTATGTCCGACGACCTCAGTTGGACGCGCGTCAGCGGCAAGGGCAGGCTGTACTCGTTCACAATAGTCCACCAGACGGCGCACCCCGCGTTCCAGCCGGAGTCTCCTCACATCTATGCAGTCATCCAGCTCAACGAGGGTCCGCGAATGCCCTCCAACCTCGTCGAATGCGAACTGGAAGACGCCGAGATCGATATGCCCGTCGAGGCCGTCTTCGATGACGTCTCCGATGAGTACACCCTCGTGAAGTTCAGACCCTCCTCCGACGTGTCGCCCGAGTCCTAATCCGGGTGCGGAGTCAGCAGAGCAACCGTTCCCTCTCCCTTGATGGGCTAA
>DAOUHG010000174.1:0-3548 GCA_034428835.1 Dehalococcoidia bacterium | reverse complement strand
ACGGCGGAAGCGGTCAGTTAGTCAGACGGGCGTACGCCCTCGAAGTACCTCCTGGGATTGTCGATCATCATCCGGTCGATGACTGTTTCAGGTACCCCGGACTCCATTAGCCTGGGAATTATGGCGCGGCTGATCCAGAGGTATCCGTCGGGATTCTGGTCCCTGCTGGGCATGCCCGGCGAGCCGATGCGGGACAGCACAATGTTCCAGTCGTGAGACAACATCATGTTGGAGGCCAGGCCCTCGTCCAATCGCTCTTTCAGATAGTCGGTCCTCTGCTGCCACGGAGGTAGGTCCGGACGACCGAAGGGGTTGTTTATGTCCCAACCCAGCCAGACCCCGAGTCGGGCCAGCTCCCGGTGATAGTCCGGGTCAAGAGTGTTGTTGAGGTGTCCAACATATATCTGGTGAGGCTCCACGCCTTCTTCTTTGAGGATGCGTACCTGCTCCTCGCCTATCCGTGACTCAGCGGGCGTGTGGGTGGTTATGGGAACTCCGGTGCGCAAGTGTGTCCTGCCTGGAACCAGGCGACTCCACATCCGCAAGACCCTAGACATGAAGTATTGCCGCTTTCCAAAGATGGAGCCCACCAGCACCAACATGGCCGAATAGAATGGTGGGATCACCGACAGGTAAAGGACCCGGTAGGACCAGGGACCTGACCACAGGCTGCCCTCCATGCCGAGAATCACGTTGAACAGCAGCCGGCTGAATACGAGCGCACTGAACCCCGTGATTCCGAATACGATCATGACGATCAGCCAGTGGCGCAGATCGTGGGAGTTGTTCACTCTTGGAAGAAGCGGCATATATGTCCCTTAAGCAGCCCTCTCGACCCTGTTCATGATGAACCTCGATTACAATATGATGGTCCATACTTGTTTTGAAGTTTCCCGCAACGTGATTGACTTCATTATCCCATTGCCGAACTCGGAGGAACAGTATGACCGTATCGCTGGGCTGGTTGGGTGTATCCACCTATAGGTTGGTCGTCGATGATCTGGTCATTTTCCTTGATGCCTACATCGACCGGAACCCGCTGGCGACGCCGGTCGGCATGACAGTATCAGATGTGCAAAGGGCCGACTATGTGCTGGTGGGACACTCCCACTTCGACCACCTTTGGGGGGCCGAGCGTATCGCCCTTCAAACGGGGGGAACCATAATAGGCTCCCACGAGTCGGTAAGACTGATGGAGATAGAAGGAGTGCCCAGCGAACAGTTGGTCGCCGTCGCGGGTGGGGAACGGCTCAGGTTGTCCGACAGCGTATATGTGCGAGTGTATCCCAGTCAGCACTCATGCATATGGAGCACCACAGGAACTTCGGGACAGGTCTGCCTGGGAGACCTGAGCTTAACGCTGGACGAACGGCACGTGAACCTCGACAAACAGGCAGCCCTTCGCTCCTCATCCAGCGTGCCCGGGATGGCGGAGGCCGAAGCCCACAGGATGGAGTGCGCTCAGCAACCGCGTGGCGAGGGCGGCGCGCTGGCATACTTTATCGAGACGCCACTGGGCAGCATACTTTGGAAAGACACGTCCGGGCATTGGACCGGGATTTTGCGAGACCTTCGGCCTGACGTGGCGCTGCTCGCAGCTGCTGGCCGGGGTAACATAGACGGCGAGCCCATCCAGGGTACATTGGCACAATTCGTCGCTCGAGAGGCAGACCTGCTGCGTCCCAAGCGGATTGTGCTCGGCCATCACGACGACTGGAACCCACCGGTGACCAGTCCAACAGACATGGAACCCATAGAGCGGGAGATCTCCCGACAGGCCCCGAATGTCGAGTTGGTGCAGATGGACTACCTGGAAAGCTATCCCATACTGGCTCGGTGAAACAGCCCGCCAGTCCGAGAGTGCGCTACTTGCGGTTCGGACGGACTATATCTGCCTCAACCGCGGGTCAAACCAGTCTCGCAGCCAGTCTCCAAGGAAGTTGAACGCGAGCACCGTCAGGAATATGGCCATGCCGGGAAAGAAAGCAACCCACCAGGCTGTGGCCAGATACGACCTGCCGTCGGCTATCATCACTCCCCAGGCAGGAGTGGGCGGCGGAATTCCTACTCCGAGGAAGCTCAAAATAGACTCTGTCAGGATGAGTTGACCTACACGCAGCGTGGCAATTACCAGGAGCGTGCTTGTCACACCTGGAAGAATGTGCCGGTACATGATTCTCCAGGTCGATGCTCCGGCAACGGTTGCCAGGGCCACATAGTCTGCGGTCTTCAGTTGAAGGGTCTCCGCTCGCACCTGTCTGGCGAAAGCGTTCCAGCTGAAGGCAATCAGAAGTAGGATGATGACAGTTAGGCTTTGACCGGCCACTATGACTACCACCATAGCGACCAGAATGAATGGCACGGCTAGGGTGATGTCTACGAAGCGCATGATTAACTCGTCCACGAATCCCCCTGTGTAGCCTGCGACGAGTCCAAGTATTGTGCCGCCGATACCCCCTGTAAACGGCGGAGATAAAGTGTACCTCGTGGACGGCTCAAACGTCGGCTGAAGGCGCTTGAAAACTGGACCGTCCGTCACCTTCCATAGGGACATACCAACAACACACGGAATGTCGATGTTCAGGATAAATGTCAGTGGACCTGACCAGCATAAATGTCACCTGATTCGTCCTTTAGGCATCATGTCAGCTACTGCTCTGCAGCGAGGGTCCCTACCAACAAGGCGAGGCCGCTGTACGGAGGTGGTGTGTTGCAATGCTGTGCGGTCCACGTGACCGATTCCTCTGTGACTAGGGTGGTGGCGGAAACGGGTTGGTCTCGCTCTTTTCGGCCTGCAGTTCAATGAAGGAAGCTCCCTGGACGGTCTTGCCCGCCCAGAGGCTCTTCACATAGGTGAGCACCGCGACTATCTCTTCGTGGCTGTACTGATCGCCGAACGCGGGCATGGTGCTCTTGAAACTGGGGAACAGCGGCGATTCCTGAGTCTTCCCACCCCTGCTGACGATCACGTAAAGTAGGTCGTCCGCATGGTGCCACGTGTGACCATCGCCGTTCAGGGGCGGCGCGGGCCGTGTGCCGTCGGCCCTGGCGATTCGCCAGGCCGGCTGACCCTCGCCCTCTGCTCCGTGGCATGTGGCGCACGTGGCGGCGAAGATGTCCTTTCCCGACCGGGGAGCGCCGGCCGCGGAGGAGACTCCTCCCGACACGGGAACGTCCTCCTCCAATTCCGATGCGCACGCTAGGGAGACCACGGCGACAAGCATCAGCAGTAGGAGACCGGTTCCACGGAATACTGCCAGGATGTGGGCACGACAGAGAACGCAAGGCGTCATGGAATTCGTCCTTTCTCTCCTTCCGAGGGCACGTCCGGGGAGATACCTGAGAACTTGGAGGGCAAGGTACACAGAGTGAATGGGAGCTACATCCTTATCTTCTTCTCACCCGACAGATATGCCTCCGGCTCCTTGCTGAAGGCAATCCTGCATCCGGGACGGCAGAAGTAGAAGTTCTCGCCCCCACGGTCGTGCGCCCTGCCCGACTGTCATTGCTCATCATAAATGTCCTGACTAACTGGTCAGCAATAATGA
>DAOUHG010000173.1:0-1879 GCA_034428835.1 Dehalococcoidia bacterium | reverse complement strand
CAGAAGTGGGTGTCGTGGTACAGGAAGGGAGGAGTGGAGGAGGTGTTGTCGCATATGATGAAGGGCCTGGGTCAGCCGAGGTTTCTGAGCGAGGACCAGGAGCGGGAGTTGACCGAGGAGGTTGCGAGTGGACGGTTCAGGACAGGCGGTGAGATCAGGGAGTGGATAGAGTCTGAGTATGGAGTGAGCTACAGACTGGGAAGCGTGTACAGTCTGCTTGCCAGATTGGGATGCTCACCGAGAGTGCCGCGAGGACTTCATGAGAAGGCGGATGTCAGAGCACAGGAGTGGTGGAAAAGGGGGGCTGAGTGAGGCGCTCGCCGGTGCGGGAGTGACGAGGGAGACGGTGTTTGGGTTTGCCGACGAGATGCGAGTGGGTCTACGGGGAACGGTGCGCAGGGTGTGGGGTCGTCGTGGAGTGAAGGTGCGACAGCGAGTGCAGACGGTGTACGAGTGGATGTACCTGTTCTGTGTTGTGGACGGACGACGTGGGAGACTGCTGTGGAGCTGGATAGACTCGATGAAGTCTGCGTGTATAGCAGAGGCTGTCAACGGGCTGAAGCATGGGAGCTACGAAGCCGCGCTCGGTTTGAGCACGGAAAGCGACGTCCGCTTGTGGCGTTATAAGGGGGACATTACCGGATGGCAGTCTCGGAAATGGGAAAGCTGGAAGTCGTGGATGTGCGGAAAGTATGGGAAACCGAGGCGCAGGACTTCACCCCGTGGCTCGCCTCCAACCTTACACTCCTGGGAGACGCCTTGGAGTTGGAGTTGGAGTTAGTGCAGGTAGAGGCGCAGGTGGGCCCTTTTTCATTGGACATACTCGCGCGAGACGATAGTGGAACAATGGTGGCAATCGAAAATCAACTGGGCAACACTGACCATACCCACCTCGGCCAACTTCTCACTTACGCAGCTGGATTTGACGTTCGATCCTTGATATGGGTGACCCCACGCTTCAGAGACGAGCACCGCGCAGCTCTCGACTGGCTGAATCGATGGACACCAAAGGAGATTAGCGTTTATGGCGTAGAGGTGCGCGCGGTGAGTATCGGGAATTCTCTTCCCGCGCCCGAATTTATTCCTGTGGTCCTTCCCAATGAATGGTCGAAGAGCAACAGAGCCAGGTTGAATCCAGATGCCGCCCGGCGGCGAGAGTTCTATCAGGCGCTGGTGAACAGACTACTAGAGGCGGGCTTTACCGATAGGAAGAATGCCACCGCAGTCTGGATACAGAGATTTTCATCCGGGGTAGCGGACCTGGAATACTGTGCCGACGTCGGGAACAATCCCCGGGTGATTATGACCATACCCAACAGGGAGAGGAGAAATCAGGTATTTGATGTCCTGCGCGACGACAGCGAGCAGGTGAAACATATTGAGGAAGCTCTGGGACTGGAGTCTGACCCGAAGACAGAATTAGTCTGGAAGACAGGCCCTGGGAACATAGTGGTGCGCCGAAGCGGTTCCAGCGACAATCTGACGAGTGATATAGAGGGTTGGATGTTTGACTACCTCATAAGGTTCAAAGACGTGTTCAACCCGCTGGTAGCAGACATAATGAACTCGCTTGACTCAGACTCCTGATGGTGCCCTGCAATGACAATCCGCGACAGGCGGGGTGACAGGCTGATCAGGGCGTAGAGGTCAGTCGAGGCCAGGTGGATGCGGTCGCCTAGGGCCCGGTCTGAGGAATCGGGCCAGATAGCCCCGGTCGGCGCATATCCAGCCACATTCTGCGCCATTCCTGCGCCAGGCGCCTGCCGGTGCATGGCATCCTCATCATCCACATCAGCTACTGGCTGGGACACTCATATATTTGGAGTTGGTGTCGGATCCAACCGGGAGCCTGGCCGGGGGCCGTGAGATACTGGCGTCA